>JACQAL010000074.1 GCA_016195025.1 Bacteroidota bacterium
CAACAAAAGACGGTGGCAGTTGGAGCGAAGAAACTAAAAAAGCCGTTTGGAATAAAGGACGGATATATGACGATTCACATTCCGCAGATACTTTTCGTAGAGATAAATGCGGAAAAGGGATTTATTGGAGTGATTACGGTAATAGGAATGATAGCTGGGGATGGGAAATTGACCATATAAATCCTGTTGCAAATGGTGGTGGAGATGAATTAAGTAATCTGCAACCATTACAATGGGAAAATAATGCTAACAAGTCGGATAAACTTAATTGGACTTGTCCTTAATTGAAATAATTTATAAACGGATTGTCAAACTATTAAAAAAGAAAAAACAACGGCAACTAAAAATTCTTCTTCGGCAATACTCGCATTTCTGATTGGCTCTGCACTTGGCGCAGGCGGAATGTATGCAGGCAAAAGTAATCCAACTCTCGGCAATCAATACGCTACCGCAAACAGCAATGGCGGTTTGCTTGTATTTATCAGCGCTGAGCCGGTAAATAAAAATTACGATTTACTTGAAGAAGTAAAGATGAATGATATGTTTGAAATTGCCGAAGCCGGAAAAGATGAAAGCGGCAAAGGAAAATTCTGGAGAAAACTTTGGGATATAGGAACAAATGCTTACCAAAACATTTCTTTCCTTGAACGAATAAATAAATTCTGCATGGAGGCAAGAAATCAATACCCGAATGCCGATGCATTAATCTTTAATACAAATTATAAAAGCGCATCGGTGGTGAAGTTTAAGGAGAACTAATAATTGTATCTCCTCATTTGAATTTTTCTTTTTCAAACCTATCGGATGTTTATTTTCTTCCTGTTTAAAATATCTTTCTATCTTCGCCCCCTGGAATGAAGCAACGCCAGATTCTCGACAGCCGGCAACTCGAACTCACCATCACCCGTCTCTGTTTTCAATTAATAGAAGTTCACAACGATTTTTCAAACACGGTACTTCTCGGCATTCAGCCGCGCGGAATCCATTTGGCGCACCGCATTCACAAAAAACTTTCCGGCATTCTGAAGAAGAAAGATATTAAATGCGGAAACCTCGACATCACTTTTTACCGCGATGATTTCCGCCAGAAAGAACTCATCCCCTCTTCCACCCAAATTAATTTCGACATAGAAAATAAAAATGTGGTGCTGGCAGACGATGTGCTTTACACCGGCAGAACCGTTCGCGCAGCCCTCGATGCCATGCTCGCCCTCGGCAGACCAAGAGATGTGGAACTGGTTGCATTAATAGACAGGCGCCTGAGCCGCAACGTTCCCATTCAGGCAAAATATATAGGAAAAGTTGTTGACTCCATTGCTTCCGAAAAAGTGCTCGTGCACTGGAAAGAAACGGAGGGGAAGGATGAAGTAATTCTTTTAACAGAAAAAGTAAGTGCATAACTTAAATAACAGGAAGAATGGAAGAATGGAAGAATGGAAGAAACCATTATTCCACCCTTCCACCCTTCCATCATTCCATTGTTGTTTATGACTAAACTCTCCACTCCTCACCTGCTCGGCATAAAAGAACTCACCGCATCCGACATTGAATTAATTTTCAAGACAGCCGATAACTTTAAAGATGTAATCAACCGCCCTATTAAAAAAGTTCCTTCGCTCCGCGATATTACCATTGCAAATCTTTTCTTCGAAAGTTCCACGCGCACGCGCGTTTCATTTGAACTTGCCGAAAAACGCCTCTCTGCCGATGTAATTAATTTTTCTTCCTCCGGTTCATCCGTGAAGAAAGGCGAAACGCTGATAGATACGGTGAATAATATTCTGGCAATGAAAGTGGACATGGTGGTGATGCGCCATCCAGCTCCGGGCGCGTGCATGTTCCTCTCAAAAAAAGTGAACGCAAAAATTATTAATGCAGGCGATGGCACGCACGAGCATCCCACGCAGGCATTGCTCGATGCCTATTCCATACGGCAAAAATTCGGAACGGTGAAAGGAAAAAAAGTTGTAATCGTAGGAGATATTCTTCATTCGCGCGTGGCGCTTTCAAATATTTACTGCCTGAAAAAATTAGGAGCCGAAGTAATGGTTTGCGGTCCCACCACGCTTATGCCAAAATATATTTCATCGCTGGGAGTGAAAGTGGAAAATAATCTTCGCAAAGCGCTTGAGTGGTGCGATGTGGCGAATATGCTGCGCATTCAACTCGAACGGCAGGACATAAAATATTTTCCAACGCTCCGCGAATATTCCATGCAGTTCGGATTGAACAGGCAACTCCTCGATTTGTTGAAAAAAGAAATTACCATCATGCACCCGGGACCTATCAACCGCGGTGTTGAAATCACTTCCGATGTGGCGGACAGTAAACAATCCATCATTCTGGAACAGGTGGAAAACGGAGTGGCAATCCGCATGGCAGTGCTCTATCTTCTTGCTTCTCGTCAGGAAGAAAACTGATTTGGTCGAAATTATTTGCCATTCTGTCGAATAAGAATAAAAAACACTTGCATCTTTGAAAATTATTTTCATACATTTGCTAAAAGAACATACCCTATGAGTTTCAAAATTCAAAAGAAAGACAAATTCACGCTCGTAAAAACCAGCGCTGAAAAATTAGACACCACTATCGCTCCCGTATTAAAATCAGAATTAGTGATTCTGAATTCGGACGGTGTTCAGAATATTATCATTGACCTCAGCGCCACGCGCTATTGCGATTCATCGGGGCTCAGCGCCATTCTCGTGGCTAACCGCCTTTGCAAAAATGCAGGGGGCTTGCTCGTAATTACAGGATTGCAGGAACCGGTAAAGAATCTCATCTCCATTTCGCAATTAGATTCTATTCTCAATATTGCCGATACGCTTGAAGAGAGCATTGAAATGCTGAAAGAAAAAGTAACCGGTGACGAAGAATAATAATCAACCATTCTCAATTTATAAAAATATATTACTATGATTAAAAAATTACTCTTACTCCCCATCGCAGTTTTTATTCTCCACCTTTCCGGGTTCAGCCAGGCAGCATGCACGCCTGACCCGCAGTACACAACCAAAGGCGTTTGGCCCGATACAATTGTAAACTTTGACACGGCTTATGTAGGCACTCCTTATTCGCAGTTAATTACCATAATAATTCCAAAAGATACGCAGGCATTTCCTCCGCCTTTTCCCCCGTTAAGCTGGGATTCAACAGTGCTTACCGGTGTAACGGGTTTGCCTTCAAGCATGGTGTATGCCTGCTGGAATAATTCCTCTAAGCCAAACCGCTGTGCATGGCCCGGCAATTCCACAGGATGCGCTAAAATAACCGGCACTCCCACTTCTGCTGAAATCGGAACTTACGCCTTGGTATTTAACACCGATAATTATATAGGAGGAAACACTTCGCCCAACGCGTATGCAATAACCGGGTATAGAATTGTTGTTCTGCCGGCAAGCAGCGTGAATGAGAACACCGGCATTCAGAATTTATTGCAGAACAATCCAAATCCATTCGGTGAAAAATCGGAAATTATTTTTACCGCTGAAGAGAATGGAATTGGCCGGTTCAAAATTTATAACCTGATTGGCACCGTTGTAAAGGAATATACTATTTCTGTAAAAAAAGGAACAAACAAAATTGAATTGGATGGGAAGGACTTTGACAATGGCATATATTTTTATTCCATTGTAAACGGAAGCAACGCGTACACGCGTAAGATGATTGTGAAAAAATAATGCTCTCGTTTGAAGTAACCGTTCTCGGCTCAAGTTCCGCCACACCCACTGCAACAAGACATCCAACCGCTCAAGCGCTAAATGTGCATGAGCGGTTTTTTTTATTGGATTGCGGAGAAGCAACGCAGATTCAACTTCGAAAATTCAAATTTAAAATCCAGCGCATTGACCATATTTTTATTTCACATCTTCATGGCGACCATTATTTAGGTTTGCCCGGGCTTTTGGGAACAATGCATTTGCTCGGCAGAGAAAAAGAATTGCATATTTATTCTCCTCCGGGATTAAAAGAAATCATTGACACCAATCATTACTATTCCAAAACTTTTCTGAATTATAATTTAGAGTTTCATGTCATAGAAGAAAAACATGCTGCGCGGATTTTTGAAGATGATAAACTTACGGTCGAAACAATTCCGATGAATCACCGCGTTCCCTGCTATGGATTTTTATTCCGCGAGAAAGAACATCCGAGAAATATCATTCGCGAAAAAATAGAGGAGTATAAAATTCCTGTTCAGGAAATTCCAAAAATAAAAAGAGGTGAAGATTTTGTTTCTTCAGAGGGAAAACGCATTCCCAATTCCGAACTCACTCTTCCTCCTCCTCCCGTTCGCGCTTATGCTTATTGTTCCGATACCTTATATAATGAATCTTTCATCGGGCAAATTAAAAATGTGAATCTGCTTTATCACGAAGCCACGTTTGCTTCCGACAAGGCTGACCGCGCCATTGAAACGCATCATTGCACTGCCAGGCAGGCAGCCGCCATTGCGCAAAAAGCAAACGCAAAAAAATTAATCATCGGGCATTATTCCGCTCGGTACAAAGAACTTGATGTGCTGCTTAAAGAAGCAAAAGAAGTTTTTGAGAACACGGTTCTCGCCATCGAAGGAGAAACTTACAAGGTGAATTAACACTTGTTGGTAATTCCTTTCTCATGTTTCAATTTTGTTATTACATTTGCATAGAATTATTCTAAATAAGCATGGCAAAGATTAAAATCCTCATAGCAGATAACAGTTTCCTCATCCGCGAAGGTTTTCGTTCCATTATAAATGAGAACAGCGATTTCAAATTAATCGGTGAAGCCGATAAAGCCGAAGTCCTCGCAGAAAAACTTTTGCTCCATCGCCCGAATGTTCTTGTGCTTGATTATGCTTCCTCTTTTTTCTGCATTGACGATATTTCTGTGATTCATCAAAAATTTCCTGAAGTAAATATTCTCGCAGTAACAAATCCGCAGAGCAAAGCCATCATTTCAAAAGCAATTGCGAACGGAATTATCAGCCACCTTCTGAAAGATTGCGGACGCGATGAAATCATTGAAGCGATATATTCTACTGCCAAAGGCGAAAAATTCTTCTGCGGAAAAATTGTGGATGGTGTTTTGAAAGAGAAAGAAGCAAATTCCTCCGAAGGAGTTTCCTGCGATGGCATTAAACTTTCCGCCCGCGAAATTGAAATCATCCAACTTGTTTCGGAAGGATTAAGCAACAAAGAAATTGCCGAGAGATTATTTCTTTCTGTTCACACCGTAACTACGCATCGCAAAAATATCATGAGCAAACTTGGCGTGAACAATACTGCCGGTCTTGTGATGTTTGCCATCAAGCAAAATCTTCTCGGCCCGAATAAATTTCTCTTCGCAAATTAATTCTCCTACCTAATTCTTGGTATTTTTTCTTTTTACTCTGTTTAGGGTATTGTCATGTTTTTTCGCTGTCATACTTTTGCTTCGCGATAACAAAAAATATTTCTTTATATGACGAATCCGAAAAATTACTTTCTACTATTTTTATCTATAGCATCCATCCAAAATATAAAATCGCAGGACAGACAATTTGTAAGAACCTATCAAAGCACAGTTTTACCGAAAGGCGCAATGGATTTGGAAGCATGGAGCACTTTCCGCACAGGCAGAAAATATTTTTACAATGCACTCGATACGCGGCTGGAAATGGAAGTGGGATTAACAAACAAACTTCAGACAGCGCTTTACTTCAACGGAACTCATTCCGCATTTGCGCAAAATAAAGATACGCTCGGTGGAATTGCAGACACTTCCATGAGCGGAGTGTTGCATCAATCCGAATTTTCCATGTCGAGCGAATGGAAATTAAAACTCATGGACCCTTCCACCGACCCGATTGGATTTGCAGTGTACGCTGAACTCACTTTCGGCACGGATGAATTTGAAATTGAAAACAAACTCATCTTCGACAAGCGAACGGAGAAAAATATTTTCGCCTTCAATCTTGTGAATGAATATGAATTCGCCTATGATGTAAAAAAAGGAAAAACTCAACACGAATGGGAAGATGAACCGGAAGTTGATTTGGCTTATATGCACTTGCTGAAAACAAATTTCGGAATCGGACTGGAAGCGGTAAACAAAAATGAAATCGAAGACGAGAAATGGAATTTCTCTGCGGTATTTGCGGGTCCAACATTTTATTATAGCGGTGGAAAACATTTTTTAATTTTGAACGTGCTTCCGCAGTGGGCGAATCTTTACAAAACAGAAGATGCGCCAAACAATCTCGTGCTGAACGCGCATGAAAAATTAGAAGTAAGATTACTGTTAGGATTCAGTTTCTGAAATGAAAATTAAAACCAAAATAATTTTTATCCTGCTCGGCATAACTCTTGCCTGCTGCACCACTCCCCTGCTCGTTCCGAATGAAAACGATGTTTCGCGCGCGCAAACGAAATGGAGCGGAAGTGATTTGGCTTCTCTTCAGAAAGGCCACTCACTATACATGAACAAATGCGGAAGCTGCCATTACCTTCACCGCCCGAATAAATATTCGGAAGAAAAATGGAAAAAGGAAATGCCCGAAATGTCCAACCGTGCAAAACTCACCGGTGAAGAGCAGGAACTTGTTCTGCACTACTTGCTCACCATGCGCGAGGCAAATAGAAACTGACGCTCGCCTATTCTTTTTACTTTTGCCGCATGATTTTGATTGCCGACAGCGGCTCCACAAAAACTGCGTGGAGATTTATTGATGAGGGCGGAAATATTTTTGCTTTCTCCTCGATGGGTTTTAATCCTTTCTTCTGGAAAAGCGCTGCCATTGCGAAGGAGATAAATAAAAAATGTCCGAAGAAAATTAAGTTACAGGTTTCAAATCACAAATCACGAGTTTTCTTTTACGGAGCAGGTTGCTCGAGTAAAAAACGAATCAACATTGTGAAAACTGCGCTCAGGAAAAATTTTCCGCAGGCAAAAATTTTTGTCGAGCATGATTTGCTTGGCTCTGCGCGCGCGGTATGCGGAGATGAAAAAGGAATTGCAACCATTCTCGGCACAGGTTCGAACTCCTGCTATTACGATGGAGAAAAAGTGGTGCGCCAGCGTGGAGGATGGGGATACATCATCAGCGATGAAGGAAGCGGTGCGCACATCGGAAAAAAACTCATGCGGGATTTCATCAATGAAAATCTTCCTGCTGAACTTTCGGAAAAACTTCACATGGAATATAAACTTACAAGAGAAAAAGTGGTTCAGTCGGTTTACAACAAACCGTATCCGAATCGTTTTCTTGCTTCGTTCGGAAAATTCATTCATGAAAATATTCACGAGCCCTATTGCAGCGAACTGGTGAAGAAAAGATTCACGGAGTTTTTTGAAAATCATATTTGCCGCTATGATAATTACAAGGAATTGCCTATGGGTTGCGTTGGTTCGGTTGGATATTATTTTAAAAATATTCTGCAGGAAGTGGCTAATGTGCATAATGTGCGGCTTGGAAAAGTAATAGAAAGTCCGATTGATGAACTTGTAAAGTTTCATTTAAACGAAAAGTAATATGAATTACATTCTCTTCGATTCATTGCGCGAAAATTTTCTCCCCTTCACGCACACACGTCCTGTCTGCGACATTCGCATTGGCATTCTCACCATCCGAGAAAAATGGGAAATGTTTCTCAAAGCAAAAACTTCCACGCTCACGGAATCGTACCTCGAAAAAAAGTTTCCGTTAAAAACCGCAAAGCAGAATATTCTCATCAACGGTTCGGTTTGCCCGAATCTAAAACTTGTAAAAGATATTCTCGCACTCAAACAAGGCGAAGCGTTGTTCAGCGGTGAAACACTGGTGGCGGTAAATTCTTCTTGCGCAGATACGGGTGATTTCAAAACAAAAAAAACCACCACGGCATTCTCTCTCGCCATAAAAAACGTATGGGATATTTTCCAGCGGAACGGAAAAGCCATTGAAGGCGATTTTGAAATTCTCACGAAAGGAAAAAAATCGCAGAAGACTTCTAAAACAAATCAGGTTATCAACGCAAAAAATATTTTCATTGACAAAGGAGCAAAAGTGGAATGCTCATATCTCAATGCAAGCGCGGGTCCGATTTACATAGGGAAAAATGCGGAAGTGATGGAGGGCTGCATGATTCGCGGACCGTTTTCGCTCGGAGAAAATTCTCAACTGAAAATGGGCGCAAAAGTTTATGGTCCCACAACGGTTGGTCCCGAATCAAAAGCCGGAGGTGAAATAAATAACTCGGTGATTTTCGGATTCTCGAACAAAGCGCACGATGGTTTTCTCGGCAACTCGGTGATTGGCGAGTGGTGCAACATTGGTGCGGACAGCAACAACTCCAATCTGAAAAACAATTACACGCCTGTAAAACTCTGGAACTATTCCCTCGAAAAATTTGAAACCACCGGCTTAACTTTCTGCGGGCTTTTCATGGCAGACCACAGCAAATGCGGAATTAATACTATGTTCAACACCGGAACTATTATAGGCGTGAGCGCAAATATTTTCGGATCGGGTTTTCCGCGCAACTTCATTCCTGATTTTTCATGGGGAGGCGCGAGCGGTTTCACAACATATAAACTGAATGATGTATTTGCAACTGCAGAAAGAGTTTTCGAACGCAGGCATAAAAAATTTATCGATGTCGAAAAGGAAATTCTCCAGCGCGTTTTTGAAATGACAGAAAAGTATAGGAAATAGCCGAACAATTATTTTTCATAGCCAAACAGGCGCATAAATAAAATAACTCTGCCACATTGTCGTTGCTGAAATGCTGGCATTATCATTGACTCTGTAAAACAAAAAGACATTTATGAACATATTCGATAAGGAAAATTTAAATCTGAATCCAATCATTGAAGATGATGCTGAATTAATTCCGCTTCTCACAAGCGAGGACGAGGAGCAGATGAACGCGGAAAAATTTCCGGAGGAGATTCCGATTCTTCCGTTGCGCAACACAGTTTTATTTCCCGGAGTTGTAATTCCGATTACAGTTGGAAGAGATAAATCCATCCGCCTGATTAAGGAAGCATACAAAGGCGACAAAACAATCGGAGTGGTTGCGCAGAAAAATGATAAGACCGAAGACCCGCTGCTTGCCGATTTGAACCGAATCGGAACGATTGCTTTTCTTGTGAAAATGTTTCGCATGCCCGATGGAAACACAACCGTTATCATTCAGGGAAAAAGAAGATTCGAACTGAAAGAACTCACGCAAACTGAACCGTGGCTCAAAGCAAAAGTCGGAGAGTTCAAAGAAGAAAAACCCGCGCAAGGCGACAAAGAATTTGAAGCGCTGGTTGGTTCGCTGAAAGATACTTCGCAACAAATCATAAAAAATTCTCCGCAGATTCCTTCGGAAGCCGGCTTCGCGATAAAAAATATTGAAAGCACTTCGTTCCTCATCAATTTTATTTCTTCGAACGCAAATGTTTCCGTAGCAGAAAAACAGGCGCTGCTTGAAGTTCCGAATCTGAAACAGCGCGCCACGCTTTTGCTTGCCCAACTCACGAAAGAACTGCAAATGCTCGAACTGAAAAACCAGATTCAGAGCAAAGTGAAAACAGATATTGACAAGCAGCAGCGCGAATATTTTCTTCAGCAGCAGATGAAAACCATCCAGGAAGAATTAGGAGGAAGTTCATTTGAACAGCAGGTGGTGGAATTAAAAAAGAAAGCCGAAGGAAAAAAATGGAGCAAGGAAGCCGGAGAACTTTTCGACAAGGAAATAAAAAAACTGGAGCGCATGAATCCAAACGCGGCTGAGTTTTCTGTGCAGACAAATTATCTGGAAACGCTTGTTGATTTGCCGTGGAATGATTACACCGAAGATGTTTTTGATTTGAAGAAGGCGCAAAAAATTCTTGACCAGGACCATTACGGAATGGAAAAAATAAAAGAGCGCGTCATTGAATATCTCGCTGTGCTGAAATTAAAAAACGATATGAAGTCGCCCATACTTTGTCTGGTTGGACCTCCCGGAGTTGGAAAAACTTCGCTCGGAAAATCCATCGCGTCCGCGCTCGGAAGAAAATATGTTCGCGTTTCGCTTGGCGGATTGAAAGACGAAGCCGAAGTGCGCGGCCACCGTAGAACGTATATTGGCGCAATGCCCGGAAGAATCATCAAAGGAATTCAGAAAGCAAAATCTTCCAACCCTGTTTTCATGCTCGATGAAATTGATAAAGTGGGAAGCGACTGGCACGGAGACCCTTCTTCTGCCCTGCTTGAGGTGTTAGACCCGGAGCAAAATTCTACGTTCCACGATAACTTTATTGAAGTGGATTATGATTTATCGAAAGTGATGTTCATAGCAACTGCGAACACGCTGCAAACAATTCAGCCCGCGCTGCGCGACAGAATGGAAGTGATTGAAATGACCGGCTATTCTGTGGAAGAAAAAATTGAAATTGCAAAAAAATATTTAATCCCGAAGCAGTTTGAAGAGAATGGAATTGTAAAAGAAAAAACAAAAAAGAAAATAAAAGAAAATGGTTCTGCAATTTCTGCTTCAGTAAAAATTCCGGAGAAAACTTTGGAAAATATTATTGAGAACTACACGCGCGAATCGGGCGTGCGCGAACTCGAAAAGAAAATAGCGAAAGTGGCTCGAACAATCGCAAGAGATTTGGCATTTGAGAAAAAAATTCCAACAACCATCAGCGAAGATGATTTAAACAAAATGCTCGGTCCCGCACATCCGAAAGAACATTACCAGGCGATTGAAACTCCCGGAGTAGTTGTCGGCTTGGCATGGACACCCGTTGGCGGAGATATTCTTTTCATTGAAACAAGTTTGAGTTCAGGAAAAGGAAAACTCACGCTCACCGGAAATTTAGGAGATGTGATGAAAGAGTCGGCCACACTTGCGCTCGAGTATGTAAAATCTCATAGCGAACTTTTGGGAATTCCTTCCATCAACTTCGCTGAAAAAAATGTTCACCTGCATGTGCCGCAAGGCGCAACACCGAAGGATGGACCTTCTGCAGGAATTGCCATGCTCACCGCGGTTGCATCCGCTTTCACCGGACGAAAAGCAAAAAAATATCTGGCAATGACCGGTGAAATTACTTTGCGCGGAAGGGTGCTGCCTATTGGAGGAATCAAAGAAAAAATTCTTGCTGCCAAGCGCGCGGAGATAAAAGAAATTATTCTTCCGGAAGATAACCGCATTGACGTGGAAGAAATAAATAAAGAGTATCTGAAAGGTTTAACCTTCCACTATGTAGATAACATGATGGATGTGCTGAGCATTGCGCTGCCCGAAGTTGCGGGGAAAAGGAAAGAAGCGGTTGCCTGATTGATTCGCTTCAAAAAAGTTTAGTCGAAAACTTCCACCTTTCTATTTCTTTCTTTTCCAAATTACTATATCTTTGTTGTCACTTAAATTTTCTTTATGAAAAAATATTTACTCTTTCTTTTTTTCATCGCCATTTATTTTTCACACGCACAATCAGGACCAAATTTTTTAAACCTGATTAAATCTTCTACTTCCGGAAATTACTGGGAACCGCTTTCTACTTATAAGTTAGCAAATGGCAATTACCTGA
This sequence comes from Bacteroidota bacterium, assembly GCA_016195025.1. Classification (NCBI taxonomy): domain Bacteria; kingdom Pseudomonadati; phylum Bacteroidota; species Bacteroidota bacterium. The sequence continues at coordinate 11,509 of JACQAL010000074.1, forward strand.
TAGGAGCAAATAACTGGGCGGGCATGACGGTTCCGGGCGGAGGATTAATCAGCACAAACTCTCTGGGAAATATTGTTTGGTATAAAGCGTATCAGAGTTTCAGCCCGCAATTTATTGAAGAGAATGGAAGCAATATTTTTATATTATATAGTAATACTGGTAAAGGCGGCCCAGGCATCAGTAAACATTCTAATTCTACTGGCAATATTATTTTCTCAAAAACTTTTTCAAACTCTAATCCCAATTTTACCACAGGTATTACTCCGGTGAAATTATTCAAAGAAGGAACAAACAACGCCATGTTTTATTACAGGCAATATACCAGTGGCGGCTGGGCGGGACTTCTAACCAAGTTTGATGCAAACGGGAATTCTGTGTTTTCAAAAAGGATGGATAGTTTGTTCATAACGGATGCGATTCCATATAATGGCGATTATATTTTACTTGCTTTGAAAGACAATACAACATTCAAAAATTATTATTTGATTCGAACAGATGCTAATTTAAATATCATCTGGTCGAAAGAATTTGATTTTACTCAAACTTATTATTTCGGAAATCTCACCAACCAAAACAATGTCATTTATTTTTCTGCCACCGACTATAACAATAACGGGGCGTTGATGGGAGTGGATGGAAGCGGAAATATTGTTTTGAATAAGTCATATTATGCTCCGGCAGTCAATGGTTTTCAACCGGGGCAAATAGTTTATAAATCGAACAAGTTATATCTTTTCTTCTGGATATATTCCAATGGCGGCTACTACTACAGCGGATTAACTACGCTCGATATGAATGGCGTTCCGCAGAAAAACAGGATGCTTCGCTGGGCAACATCTTCTTATTATAATTGGTCAAGCGTGCTTGTAAATTCAGATACTTCTGTTTACCGCGCTGGCATTTTTGAAAGTTCGCCCACTGTTCTCGAAGCGCTTCAGTCGCATTTCAATTTAAATGGCGACCTTGAAACCTGTACGCCCGACAGCATTTCCATTCTTGATTCTTCCTTAACAGTAACCGTTGCAGTTCCCCCTTCTTTCACCGTTACCAATGAAGCGATTGTTTTCACAAATAATCCTCTCATTGCTTTATCAGAAATTCCAAGCATTGAACCTTTAAAAATAAAAGTTGATTCTCTCAGCCGCATTCAGCCCACCTGTTCTTCAACTTGCTCCGGCTCTGAAACAGTTTACTATTCCGGCTATGATTTGAATCCTTCTTTCCTGTGGTCAGTAAATAGCGGAAGCCAGACAACGCAAGGAGCGGTAAATCTTTGCGCGGATGTTTACAGCGTAACAGTCACCGACCAGTTCGGATGCACTGCAACAGGAAGCGATACATTAAAACTCACTCCGCCACCCACACAAGACATTTGCCTTGTAACGGTGGACAGCACTTCAACAAAAAATGTTATTGCCTGGGAAAAGCCAACCCCGCAGGGAGAAATTGATTCCTTCCTTGTGTACCGCGAAATCGGTTTGAACAATTATGTGCACATAGCAAGCGTTCCCTACTCTGCGCTTTCAGAATTTACCGATACAACAAACGGAGTGAACCCGCAAATTCAATCGTACCGCTATAAACTTTCGGTGCGCGATACCTGCGGAACCGAGAGCGTGCTGAGCGCACATCACCGAACCATTCATCTTTCCACTCCCACATTCACTCCTCCGAAAAAGTTTGATTTAATCTGGACAAACGATTACGAAGGATTTTCCTTTTCGCAATATTATATTCTCCGCGATGGAAACAACACCGGCAACTGGGTGGTGATTGATTCAGTTACGTATGGAAATTTATCCTACACCGATATTAATGCGCCAAGTGACAGCGCGCGCTACCTTGTTGAAGCAACTCCCACCATTCCCTGCATCGTCTCCACCAAAAATCCTGTTCCAAACGCTTCCACCATTAAATCTTCCAAGTCGAACACTTCGGAAAAAACTGCGGGTACTCTTTCAGTAACTATTACTTTTACGAATGTTACCTGCAACGGGCAGAACAACGGAACCGCAACCGCCAATGCCAGCGGTGGATTAACTCCCTACTCCTATCTCTGGTCTGCGGGAAATCAAACTACGCAAAGCATCAGCGGGCTTTCTCCGGGAAATTATTCCGTAACCGTTACCGATGCTACTCCTGCTATCAAAACTGCAACGGTTGCTGTTTCACAGCCGGCAGCGATTACAATTTCAACTACTAATTCAGTTTCCATTTGTGCGGGCAATTGCGCCACATTAACTGCAAGCGCATCGGGAGGAAACGGAGGATTCATGTATCAATGGCAGCCCAGCGGAGCAACCACTTCTTCTATTATAGTTTGCTCAACGATTAGTTCAACTTATACTGTAACCGCTATTGACAGCAAAGGATGTTCGGCAATTGCCAAATCGAATATTTTAGTAAACAATCTTCCAGTAATTACTGCGAGCGTGAATCCTTCTTCTACTATTTGCCAGGGTTTTTGCGCCACGCTTAATTCATCGGGTGCATCAACTTATGTTTGGTCTCCTCCTTCTTGTTTAAGCAGTATTACCGGCAATGTAATTATTTCCTGTTGTACAAGTAGTATTACATATACTGTTACAGGAACCGATGCCAACGGATGCTCCAACACTGCAACAGCAAATGTCAATGTGTCTCCGGCAATCTCCGATTCTCTTTATTTCTATGGACCCATTTGCGGAAACAACGATGGTTATGCAACCGCAACGGCAACCGGAGGAACCCTGCCATATACTTATTCGTGGAGCAATGGCGCAACCACTTCGAGCGTTACCGGACTAACCGGAATACCCGGAGGATATTTAGTTATTACTATCTATGATGCAGCGGGCTGCAAGTTTATTGATTCTACATGGACCTATTGCTTCATGGGAATAAATGAAAACAATTCTCTGGATGATATTTCTATTTTCCCAAACCCAACAAACGGAATGTTTACGGTTCAAAGTTCAAAGTTCAAGATTCAGGGCTATAAACTTTACAGTGTAATGGGCGAATGCCTGTATGAAAAAACATTGAACATTGAACAAGAAACATTGAACTGTATTCTCCCTTCAGGGCTGGGGCGTGGAATTTATTTTCTGAAACTCACCACCGAAAATGGAATTACAGTAAGAAAGATTATTAAAGCAAGTTGCTACCTTCAATAATGGTCATTTATATGGATAACATCATGCGAAAAATGCGAATGTATGCGAACACCGCGAACAAAATTCAAATAAAAATTCGCGGTGTTCGCATTTGTTCGCGGCATTTGCATTATTTTATCAATTCCTATCATTCAATAGGTGGCAACTTACATTATTAAAGAATAAGAGAACGCCTGCTTTCCGGTTTTCTGATTATCTTTAGTAAAATTTTATATCATGGAATTCAGCGCGCAGCAACTTGCAGCCCTGCTTGGCGGAAAAGTGGAAGGCAATGCCGGAGTGAAGGTGAACAAACTTTCGAAGATTGAAGAAGGAGAACCCGGCTCGGTTTCTTTTCTCGCCAACCCCAAATACACGCACTACATTTACACCACAAAAGCATCGGTGGTAATCGTGAATAAAGATTTTGCTGCAACTTCTCCCGTTTCGGCAACGCTCATTCGAGTGGAGAGCGCAGAGAATGCTTTCGCCAAACTGCTTGAAACCTATCACCAGGTGAAGACGAACAAAACCGGAATTTCAAAACAATCGTTCATTGCAGAAAGCGCAAAAGTGGGAAGCAATGTGTATGTGGGAGAATTTGCCGTTGTGAGCGAGAATGCAAAGATTGGCAGCAACGTAAAAATATATCCGCAGGTTTTCATTGGCGATAACGCGGTGGTGGGCGATGGCACCACTCTTTTTGCAGGCGTAAAAATTTATTCCGATACGGTGATTGGAAAAAACTGCATCATTCATTCGGGAACTGTTATTGGCAGCGATGGTTTCCGCTTTGCGGTGGAAGCGCAGAAAAAAATTCCGCAAACCGGCAATGTGGTGATTGAAGACGATGTGGAGATTGGCGCCAACTGCGCCATTGACCGCGCCACACTGGGCTCCACCATTTTGCGCAAGGGAGTGAAGTTCGATAACCTCATTCACATTGCGCATAATGTGGAAGTGGGCGCCAACACCTACATTGCCGCCAACTGCGTGGTGGCGGGCTCCACCAAAATAGGAAGCAACTGCCTCTTCAGCGGGCAGGTGGGAGTGATAGGACACCTGAGCATTGCCGACAACACCACTCTTGCCGCGCAAACCGGAATTTCAAAAAGCATTGCCAAGCCGGGCGGTGCGTATCTGGGTTCACCGGCTTTTGAAATAAACAAGTACCGCAAAGCATATATTCATTTCCGCAACCTCGAAACCATTGTGGAGCGGCTGGAGAAATTAGAGAAGGAGAAAGTGAGAGAGTGAGCGCTTTCTCACTTTCCTTTTATTTATCGGTGATTACTAATTTACCTGTTGCCGGACTCACCCCTCTTTCCCCTCTCTACTTGGTAGAGAGGGGATGAAAGGGGAGAGTTATTTGTCCCGCCTTGCGGGATGGCGCTTTTAGCGCTCATCGGTGATTACTAATTTGTCTATTGCAATGGTTTTGTTTTCTTCTGTCAGCCGAACGAAATACAGTCCGCTTGCGAGATTATCCCTACTAATTACGAATGAGAACGAATTACGAATTGCGAATTGTTTTACTTGCTGCCCGAAAGAATAAACTCCTTATCTTTGACACATCAATAATAAATATTATGAAAACAGTAATTTTAAATCTTCCCGAAAAAAATGAAAAATGGTTTGAAACCCTATTCAACCAGTTTCACATTAAGCATAAAATTTTGACTGAAGAAGCCAAAGAAGATTTGATCCTTGCTAAATTAATTGATGAAGCAATGAATGAAAAAGGCGAGGTCAAAAAGGATAAAGTATTTCAATTTGTGAAAAAACATGCAGAGTAGGTTTAAGCCCAAGTTCTGGAAGGACATTAATCGGGTGAAGAATGACAGGGAAATAATGTCTGCGCTTTATAAAATTTTTACGAATGTGGAAAATGCAGAAAGCGCAGATGAAATAAACAACATTAAGGAGTTAGAAAAATTTGATGCGCGATACAGAATAAAATTATCGCTTGACAAGAAAAGAGATTACAGAATAGGATTATATGTTCATGGCAAAACCGTTTGGTTTGCAAGATTCCTGCACAGAAATAAAATTTATGATGAGAACTGGTAGGCAGTTTTCATTCATCGGTGATTACTAATTTGTCTGTTGCCGGACTCACCCCTCTTTCCCCTCTCTACTTGGTAGAGAGGGGATGAAAGGGGAGAGTTATTTATCGGTGATTACTAATTTGTCTATTGCCATGGTTTTATTTTCTTCTGTCAGCCGAACGAAATACAGTCCGCTTGCGAGATTGTCACGGGAGAAAGTAACTGTCTGGGCTACTGTCTGCTGGCACGATGATAGAAAAATATTATTTTTTTATAAAAAGAAATTGTCCGCCTTCATCGCCTGTATTTTTAAGAGGATCTAAATGCGGGGTTTGGTCAGAATTGTTTACGACAGGAACTTTGAGGTTATCATATAACTGACCTATATCGTAATATTTATTTGTATTGTTCTCCAAATTTTTCAGAAGATAGTATGCAAAAACAGAATGACCATCTTTACCACCATCCATTACTGGTTCAATTCCTCCTGATGTTAATGCTTGCCGTGAGTATAAATTGTAAACTTTGGTATAATATTTTTCCGAATCCTCGAATGGAACTGTGATTGTGTTTCCTCTGAAAATATCTCCACTGAAGCAGGCATCAGAAATGAGCAAAGTATGTTTTGTTTTGATTGATGCTAAAAATGTTTGTATATCATTGTTTGAAATTAAATCCGAGGCGGCTTCTGTTTTTGCATCAATGGGAACCCAATATCCCTTGTTCATTGTTTTCTTGAAATCACCATGACCAGAAAAATAAATGAGTAGATTGTCATTTTCTGTTAAGGTGTTCACTAGGTTTTCAAAATCATTCATAATTGCTGTGCGGGTTGCCTGCTCGTCATAAAGAGTATAAAATTTATCTGTCTTGTATTTTTCACGCAAGGTTTTTTCAATCGCCTTTGCATCGTTCACGGCAGTGTTTAATGTATGCCATTGCCCTGTATATTTATCAATGCCGATGATGAGTGCGTAATAATTTCCGCTTGTAACTTTCACTTCTTTTGCTTTTGAAACATTAAGTCCTTTGAGAGGGTCACCGCTTCCGCGTGTAGTATTTTCTTCTGTCTTTTCCGCTTCTATTATAGAGTTTTGCTGTGGTGTTTCCTGAATTGTTGGAATAGTGTTGACTTCTGACATCGTACTATTGTAAATCGTATTTAATGTAAGAGTTTTTGACTTACATTTTTGAATATAAATTTGACCTTGTTTCATTATTGCTTTATCCACATTGTCATTATTATTTTTTGCGATAGATGGATCGAACACCCAATAATTAAAAGTTCCTGTTCCTAATTCATAAAAACATTGTGTTTCATTTGGTAATAATGTAAGTTTTTGACCACCATACCAACCACCCGTTGAGGTAATGATGGATACCTCTTTTGAGAGTTTGTTTGTGAAACAAAAATTTCCAAAATTCGTTGTTGCGCATTTTTCCCCAGCAATATCTGTAATTGTTATATTCTGTTTTGTTAATTCGGAAGAAGTAAAAATAAAATTACCTTCTGAAATATTTGAACCGCCAATTACTGATAATGTAAGGGTTTTAGATTTACATTGGTCAACATAAATTTGACCTTGTTTTATTATTGCTTTATCCACATTATCATTATTATTTTTTGCGATAGATGGATCGAACACCCAATAATTAAAAGTTCCTGTTTCTAATTCATAAAAACATTGTGTTTCATTTGGCAATAATGTAAGTTCTTGACCACCATACCAACCGCCCGTAGAAATAATGATGGATACCTCTTTTGAGAGTTTGTTTGTGAAACAAAAATGTCCGAAGTTATTCTGTGCACAATCATTTTGCGCAAAAGAAATATTGTAAGAGTAAATGCAAATCAAATTAACAAAGATTAATAATTTTGTTTTCATTTTTTATTTAATAATAGACAATATAAACTGTCCAAAGATAACTGTTTTTGTATTTGACGGTTGTAGTTAACTCGTTATACCTGCCGGCAGGTCCGCCACAAACATACGCATATCCTGGCAATCTCCTGCGCATAAGCGCATGTTTTAGGTTTCTGAAAAAATACAATTTCACGTGCTGAAATTTTTTACGATAGTAAGAAGGTTTTCTACTTCCTATGGTTTTCTATTTTACTATTGCCGCGTTTTAGAAACGATACCAGACAAAACAGAGTTTCAGAATGAAAACGAATAGTGGAGGCAGGCAACAATGGGTTTTTCTCCCTTCGTATGCAGCAATAGAATGAGAGAGATAAAAGATAGAATGAATGCATTGAGAAACACATTCAGTACATTAAAAGATAGAATGAATACATTGAGAGATACATTTAGTACACAAAAAGACATAATGAATACATTGAGAGATACATTTAGTACACAAAA
>JACQAL010000075.1 GCA_016195025.1 Bacteroidota bacterium
CCGCTTTCCAAGAGCAAGCATCCCATGTTCAGCAATGGCGATGACCCGCAGCAGTTCAGCGGCTTCATTTACGAGGTGATTCGCTGAGCAAACACCCTCTTCCATGAATGAATGGTCATGGTAATTAAATGGAAGGCCATCCTCCATGAATGAATCGTCATGGTAGTTAAATGACTCGTCATCATCCATGAATGAATCATCAGGGTAATTAACTGACTCATCGTCTTCCATTAATGACTCGTCAGGGTAGTTAAATGGAAGGTCATCTTCCATCAATGACTTGTCAAGGTAGTTAAATGCAAGGTCATCTTCCATGAATGATTAATCATGGTGATTAAATGGAAGGTCATCTTCCATCAATGGATGGTCATGGTAGTTAAATGGAAGGTCATCATCCATGAATGAATGATGATGCATGTCAGGACGCTTTGTCAGGAAAATGGTTTACTTACGTGAGTTCTGGAACAAAAAGATTATTCCACCTCCGCAATGGCAATCATAAGTTTTTCTAATTTCTCTTTCATGAGTTGAGCAGAGCAATCGTAATTGTTTACAATAATGGAGAAGACAAGCAGGTTTCCTTTTTTCGTGGTAACATAACCGGCATAACTCCGCACGCGCGACATGTAGCCGCTTTTGGCGTGAATATTATTTTCTGCGAAGGTGCCTTTACAAAGTTTTCCGAGCGAACCGCTTTTGCCCGCTACCGGCAGCGAGTTGTAAAACTTGTCGAACAGAAGCGAATCGGTTGCAATCACCCGCAGGATTTCCGAAAGTTGTTTTGTGCTCACGGCATTGAAGCGTGATAAGCCGCAGCCATCCGCCATGTAAAACCCGCGCAGGTCAACGCCTTTTGATTTCCAGTAGTTGGTTACAATGTCAATGCCGGTTTGGTCTTCACCGAATTTTGTTTTCTTCCATGCAATGGTTTTCAGAATGGTTTCCGCAAAAAGATTGTTGCTCTGAATATTGGTCTGGTAAATTATTTTATCAAGCGTGTGGGAAGTTTGTTTGAACAACACTCCTCTCTTGATTGCATGCTGTTCAGGATTTGAAACAGGTTGGTCGGGATTTGAAATCCCGACCAGCGTATCATCCGAAAAAGTAAATTCTTCCGATGAAGGAATTATTTTCCGCAGGGCGGTTGCTTTCTTTGCAACGATGATTCCGTTTTTCCGCAGCGAACTGTCAAGCGATTGCGCGCAGAAAAGCGGAGGGTCGGGCATGCTTCCTTCCACCTTATAATCGGTTTTGCTTTTCGGAATGGTTCCTTTCACATAGCGCATCATGGAATAAGGCGCGCCATAGATGTATGCCAAATCAGCATAGCCGCGCGTAACAGAAAAGTTTTTCACCCGCAGGTTCCGAACCTGCGGAGAAATTTTTGTGATGAAAGTGGAATCACCGTTTTTATTTCCCGACCTGAAGAAGAGAGAAAACTTATTGTCTTTGAAGTTCAGCCCGCTGGCGCCTGCTCCGTAATAATTTCCCATGTCGCTCCACATCCAGGTGGACGGAATGGTTTCATCTTCAAACGCGGTGGCATCGGCAATCACCGCACCTTCAATTTTTTTTATTCCCTTTGCTTTAATGATTTCCGCCCATTGGTCGGTGAGCGGAACGGTGTCTGATTTTTTTTTGAAGGTCTCCGAATCAAGCGTGGGGTCTCCGCTTCCTTTTATATATAAGTTGCCGTGAAGAATTCCCGCAGCGGTATCGAGCGCGCCATCGTATTGGAGCGAGGTCTCGTATTTAAAATCCCATCCAAGCAGCGCAAGCGCGGTGGAAGTGGTAATCACTTTCAGCGTGCTGGCAGGAACAAGCGAAAGATTACTGTTATATTCTGCCAGCACGGAATCTTTTTTTGCATCAAGCACGCACACGCTCCACGAAGCATGCGCAAGGTCGGTGTCGGATTTTAATTGCTCTATTTCTGTTTTTAATTTTGAGAATGTCTGCCCTTGGCATAGTCCGGTGTAAGATGTAAAAAGTAATATGTAATATTTTCTTTTCAATCTTAAATCTTACGTATTGAATAGTGCATCTATTGCCTCAGCCAACTTCCTGTCTTTATCCGTTACACTATCTCCTGCATCGTGCGTGCTGAGGGAAATTTCTACCGTGTTGTAAACGTTTCTCCAGTCGGGATGATGGTTCATTTTCTCCGCGAGCAATGCCACGCGCGCCATGAAAGCAAACGCTTCAGAGAAGTTTTTGAAGCGGAAAGTTTTTTTCAGCGAGTTGTTTTCTTCTTTCCACATGATTGAGTTGAATTAATGTGAGCGAAGATAGGAAAAGAGTGTTGTATTTAACCCCAAACCCTAAACTCCAAACCCGTATCTTCGCTTCATGCCTGCCCGCCTCGAAGATTTTTCAAAAGAAGAAAAGCAAAAACTTTCTTCATTGCTCATGCGCAAACTTTTGCTCATTGGAGGAATCTATGCCTGCGTGATTGTTATTTCCATTGCGTTCATTGTTTATTTTAACCTGTACAGGGAAGAATATTTGCTGAAGGACAACATTGAAGTAATCAACATTGTTTTTATAATTGTTGCCGCCATCAGCGGAAAATTATTCATCTCTGAAATTATGGATTACCGCAGGGAGATGAAGTCATCTCAGAAAAGAGTGGTGGAGGCGAAAATACTGGAAAGAAAAAACTACGAAATCACGTTGGGAAATAAATCGTTTGAAGAAGAAGATTTTCTTTTCCGCGCTCCCGAATTTGATTCGCTGAAGGAAGGCGATACGGTGCGGGTGGAACTTTCGGCTGTGTCGTCAAAACTTTTCTCTGTGAAAAGAATTTAAACCATATTCCCGTTGTTTAGTAAATTTGTTTTTCTGAAATGAGAATTTATTTTTCCGCTGCCCTTCTTTTGCTCTCCGCATTTTCTTTTTCGCAGGATGCAAAGTTCTCGCGCATTGGCGCTGAGAAAGGTTTGTCGCAGGCATCGGTAAAATGTATTTTGCAGGACAGCAAAGGATACATGTGGTTCGGAACCGGAGACGGATTAAACCGCTATGACGGTTACGAGATGAAAATTTTCCGCAACAATCCTTCCGATACAAATTCTCTTTCTGATAATAACATTGAATGTTTGGTTGAAGACAGCAAAGGAATTCTTTGGATTGGCACGCATGGAGGATTGAATGCGTATAATGCTGCGCTCAATCGCTTTCATCGTTTTCAAAACGAACGCACCAATCCGAATTCCATTAATGGCAACGTAATCAAGAGCATTTATGAAGACAAGAAAGGAACTTACTGGGTGGGCACTCCTTATGGTTTGAATTCTTTTGACGGCATAAAAAATTTTTTCACCAAGTATCAGCATGCAGCGGACGACACGCTTTCGCTGAACGGTTTCCGCGTGGATGTGATTCACGAAGACAAAAAAAACCGTTTATGGGTTTGCACCTACGATGGGGGAATCAATTTGTTCGACAGAAATAAAAAAACATTTACCTGCTATCAGGATGTAAGAAATATTGCCGGAGTGCAGCCGGAATTTTTCAACCGCATTACTTCGCTTGCCGAAGATGAATCGGGAAATTTCTGGCTCGCCACCGACAATGGCGGAGTGGCGGAGTTTAATCCCGAAACAAAAAAGTTTTTGAAAAGATATCTTCACGATGGCAAAACAGAATCTCTCTCCGATAACCGTGTTTTTTCTCTTTGCTTCGATGAAAAAAATATTCTTTGGTTCGGAACAAAAACCGGAGGCATTACCTGTTTCGATAAGCGCACCGGAAAATTTTTTTATTACATGAACAATGATTACGATGTGCAGAGTTTGGCGAGCGATGATATTAATTATGTATACAAAGACCGCGAAGGAAATCTTTGGATTGGCACCGGAGACGGTGGCGTGTGCGTTTATTTTCCCAACTCGGCAAAGTTCAGGCACTATCACCGCGATGTAACGAACGAGCACGCTTTTCTTTCCAACACCATCATGGCAATTCTTCAGGCGAAAAACGGTGATGTGTGGCTGGGAACAAAAAACGGAGGCATCACGATTATTGACCGCGCAACCAATTCCTATATTAATTACGGAGACGGTTCTCAATATTCTGCGCTCACTTCAAAAGACAACAGCGCCATTTCTTTGTACGAAGACGAAGAAGGATTAATCTGGATTGGAACATGGGGTGCCGGATTAAATTCATTCGACCGGAAAACAAATAAAATAGAAAACGTAATCAACACGGGTGCGATTACCTGCCTTGCCCCCGGGCATAAAAATATTTTATGGGTTGGATTTTACGGAGGAGGGCACGGCTTGTATGCGTTCAACCGCGACACAAAAAATTTTACGCAGTACACGCGGCAGGAAGGTCTTTCGTCCGATGATATTTACTGCGTGTATGAAGACAAAAACGAAAAAGTTTATATAGGAACAATAGAAGGCGGATTGAATGTGCTTGATTTCAAAACCGGAAAAATAAAAATCTATCAGCATGTGAATACTAAAAATTCCATCAGCGATAACCAGGTGAATTGCATTTACGATGACGGAAAAGGAAATCTCTGGCTCGGAACTTCCAACGGGCTTAATAAATTTAACGGGAAGACAGAACAATTTTCTGCGTATTACGAAGCCGATGGTTTGCCGGGAAATTATATAAATGGAATTTTATGCGACAAGCGCGGCAATTTATGGCTCAGCACCAATAATGGAATTTCGCGCTTCAATCCGAATATTGAAAACACAGAAGGCGCAGCGTTTAAAAATTTTTCGGAGCACGATGGCTTGCAGGGAAAAGAATTTAATGTGGGAAGTTTTTTTCAGAATAAAAAAACCGGTGAAATGTTTTTTGGAGGAATCAACGGGTTCAATTCTTTTTATCCCGATAATATTTCGGATAACAAGCACATTCCTCCTGTGTATATCACTTCTTTCAAAAAATTTGGAAAAGAAGTTGCGCTTGATACAACCGTCAGCGATAAAAAATATATTGAACTGAGTTACCGGGAAAACTTTATTTCATTTGAGTTTGTTGCGCTTGATTATATTTTTCCGGAGAAGAATAAATATTCTTTTACCATGGACGGATTGGATAACGATTGGTCGCCTCCTACTGCCAGGCGCTATGTGAGTTACACCAATCTTCCCGGAGGCGATTATGTTTTCCGGGTGAAAGCATCGAACAGCGATGGCGTGTGGAATGAAAAAGGAATTTCACTTTACATAAAAGTAATTCCTCCGTGGTGGAAAACAACTGCGTTTTATGTTGTTTGCGTGTTGTTTGCCATTGCATTTGTTTTCGGATTCATCCGCTTCCGCACGGCTGCCATACAAAAAGAAAATAAAATTCTGGAACAAAAAGTTGCCGAGCGCACTGCCGAACTTGCCCAGAAAAATAAAGACATCACCAGCAGCATTCAATACGCAAAAAGAATTCAGGATGCTATTCTCCCCACGCGCGAGCAAATTCAAAAACATTTTCCCGAATCATTTGTTTTGTTCAAGCCGAAAGATATTGTGAGCGGTGATTTTTATTGGTTTGGCGAAAAGAACGGGAAAAAAATTGCCGCATGCGTGGATTGCACGGGTCATGGAGTTCCGGGCGCATTCATGAGCATGATTGGAACAAATCTTCTCAACCAGATTATTCTGGAAGATGGAGTGACGGAGCCATCGGCAATTTTATCTGCGCTGAATCATGGCGTGCGTTCTGCGCTGAAACAAGGCGCCAACGCTGAAATTGAAACCACCGATGGAATGGATATTGCGTTTTGTTCCTTCGATGTGAATAAACGCGAGATGCAATTCTCAAGCGCACAAAGAAATCTTATAATTGTCCGGGAAAATAATTTAGAAAAGATTGATGGAAATAAATTTCCCATTGGCGGAGCGCAGTTGGATGCGGAAAGAATTTTTACAAATCATTTCCGCCCGTTGAAAAAGGGAGAAATGTTTTATATGTTTTCCGATGGCTATGCCGACCAGTTTGGCGGAGAGAGAGGAAAAAAATTTATGGTGAAAAAACTTCACGAAACATTACTGTCGCTGCACACCCTCCCGCTGACTGAACAAAAAATTCTTCTTGAAAAAACATTGGAAGATTGGCGCGGCAGTTACAACCAGGTGGACGATGTACTTGTTATCGGAATACGCATGTAAAACATATTGCGGAAAAAACGAGTTCATGATTTTTCTTTCCGCACCTTCGGCTCCTTGCGCCTGCTTTTTGATTTTTCACGCTCTTCTGAAAATTCTTCTTTCAATTCGTTTGCCTTCTCAATTAGTTGCGCTTTCAAATCATTCAACTTTCCCTTCGGATTTTCAATCGTGTCCTGAAGTTGGTCAATGAGTTTTGCGGTGTTTTTTGCAACTTTTTTTCTTAGCACCGAACCTTTTTCGGGAGACATCAACGCGCCTGTTGCTGCACCGAGCAAAAATGCGCTGAAGAGTTTGCTGCTTTGTTTCATCTGTAAATTGTTTTAAATGGTAAATCTGAATTTATTTCTGCTGAGAAATTTTTATTCCTTATGAAATTGTGGTGCAGTGTAAATAAAATGAGGAGTCATTTCCACACAGACAATCATATTAACATAGGCATAGATTTGAAAACTTATAAGAAGAATAAATTTTATACAAATGGAAACAGAAAAAATAATTTTGGAAAATCTCGGAAAAATTTCCGAACCCAAAAAACAAAAACCCGACCCGTATCGCTATCCGCCCAAGCCGGGACCCGACAATCCTGACCCTGAGAAAAATGTTCCCACAATGCCGGACGAAGACAATGACCCCACTGTGCCCAAACCGCACACGATTAACCCGATTAAACCTGACCCCACAAAATCTCCAAAGACATTTATATAAATTTTTTTTAACAAGTTTTCTAAAACGTATTGTGTGAAACGAAAGCCGACTATATTTGGGCGAAAAAATAATCTGGCATCTTCATTGTTTGATGAAGATGATATTGAAGTTATGCAGCCGCCAAAAAAAATTTTAGTTATAGATGATGAATTGGATATTTGTCTGCTTCTTTCCGGCTATTTGAAAAAAGCGGGGCACGAAGTGGTTTATACAACTTCCTTGCAATCCGGAATTGAAATTGCAAAACAGATAAAACCTTCCACCGTTTTTCTCGACCATAATCTTCCCGATGGATTGGGCATTCCTTATATAAATAAGTTCAAGGAACTCCAATGCGAAGTTTTTATCATCAGCGCACTCAGCAACCTGAAAGATGAGGCAATGAAAAACGGAGCCAATTATTTTTTTGAAAAACCACTGAGTTTGGCTTCGATTAAGAAGGCGGTAGAGAAATAAATTTTCTTGCTTACTTTCCGAAAACATTTTTATATTTGCCTTATAATTATGAAACATATTTCAAATAAAGGATGGTGGCTGAACACTCTTTGAGTGAACAGCGCTGTCATTTATTTGACTAACGATAACCGAAAAGGTCTGCTGTTCTCAGCAGACCTTTTTTATTTTTAACTGTGGAAAAATATAAAATACATACCAAATACAAAAAACTTTTGGCAGATACTTTCACGCCTGTGGGAATTTATTTGCAACTCCGTGATAAATTTTACAACAGTATTTTGCTCGAGAGTTCCGATTATCACGGCAACGAGAATAGTTTTTCATTCATCTGCTGTAAGCCAATTGCAACAATCAAAGTTGAAAATGAAATCGTGAGGGAAATTCTCCCCGATGGAAAAGAAGCAAAAGTTTTTATTGACGAAACTGTTTCTGTTCCTGATTTGATTCGGAATTTTTCTGAGCGGTTTGAAACGGATAACATGAATTTTAAATTTATCAGCAATGGTTTGTTTGGCTATACAACTTATGATTCGGTCCGGTATTTTGAAAACATAAAATTGAATCTTACAAAGAAAGAAGAAAAACAAATTCCTGATATTATTTACAGCGTGTATCAGTATGTAATCGCAATTAATCATTTCAAGAACGAGGCGCACATTTTTGAGCATTCGTGCGATGGAGTAGAAAATAATTTTTCACTTGAACAACTGGAAGCATTGATTTCAAACAGAAATGTTGCGCAGTTTAAATTTTCTGTAAATGGAAATGAAGAATCAAATCTTACCGATGAACAATATGTTCAGATGGTGAAGAAAGGAAAAGAAGAATGCAAGCGTGGAAATTTATTTCAGATTGTTTTGTCAAGAGAATTTTTGCAGAAGTTCAAAGGAGACGAGTTCAACGTGTACCGCGCATTGCGTTCCATCAATCCTTCGCCTTATCTTTTTTATTTTGATTACGGAGATTTTAAAATATTCGGTTCATCGCCTGAAGCGCAGATAGTGGTGAAGAATAATGAAGCGCAGATTCATCCCATCGCAGGAACTTTCCGAAGAACGGGCGATGATAAAACAGATAATGAACTCGCAGAAAAATTAAAGCAGGATAAAAAAGAAACTTCCGAACATGTGATGCTCGTTGATCTTGCAAGAAATGATTTAAGCAGAAATTGCTCCGAAGTCAAAGTAAATGTGTTTGCCGAAACACAATTTTATTCTCACGTGATTCATCTCGTTTCAAAAGTTACAGGAAAAATAAAATCCATTTCCAATTCAATAAAAGTTTTTGCAGATACTTTTCCTGCAGGAACATTAAGTGGTGCCCCAAAAGTAAAAGCAATGCAGATAATTGATTCCTGCGAAAACGATTCGCGTGGATATTATGGCGGTGCGATTGGCTTCACCGGTTTCAACGGAGATTTTAATCATGCGATTATCATCCGCTCATTTCTCAGTAAGAATAATAAATTATTTTACCGTGCTGGAGCAGGAGTGGTGATTGCATCGAAAGAAGAAAATGAATTACAGGAAGTCAATAATAAATTGACAGCGCTCAAACAGGCAGTAATCATGGCAGAAAAAATATAAACGCTGTCATTCCGAACGGCAGTGAGGAATCTCATGATGAGATTCTTCGCTTCGCTCAGAATGACAAATCAAACAATATGAAGATTTTAGTTTTTGATAATTACGATTCGTTCACATATAATCTTGTTCAGTATTTGGAACGGGTAAGCAACGCGAAGGTGGAAGTGTTTCGCAATGATAAAATTTCTTTAGAAGAAATAAATAAGTTTGATAAAATTCTTCTCTCGCCCGGACCGGGAATTCCCAGTGAAGCAGGAATTTTACTGGATGTGATAAAAGAATTTTCTCCGAAAAAAAGTATTCTCGGAGTTTGTCTCGGACAACAGGCAATCGGGGAAGTTTTCGGAGGGAAGCTAAAAAATCTCGATTCCGTTTATCACGGTGTTGCAACCGAAATGGAAATTGTGAAAGAAGATATTTTGTTTAAAAATATTCCTAAAAAATTCAAAGCAGGGCGCTATCATTCCTGGGTGGTGGATGAGAAAAATTTTCCAAACGAATTGGAAATAACTGTGAAAGATGAAAACGGATTTGTAATGGGACTTCGCCACAAAAAATTTGATGTGCGAGGAGTGCAGTTTCATCCTGAAAGCGTTTTAACAGAATATGGATTGCAAATGATAGAAAACTGGGCGAAGTCATGAAAGAAATATTAAATAATCTCTACGAACATAAAACTCTTTCAAAAGAAATAGCGAAAGAAGTTCTGGTGAACATTGCTTCCGCGAAATATAATTCTTCGCAGGTTGCTTCGTTCATGTCGGTTTTTCTCATGCGCCCGATTACAGTAGAAGAACTTTCCGGTTTCAGAGAAGCAATGCTGGAACTTTGTTTGAAAACAAAATTTGATTCGAACGAAACAATTGATATTGTCGGAACGGGAGGTGATGGAAAAGATACATTCAATATTTCTACTCTCTCGTGTTTTGTGGTTGCAGGCGCAGGAGTGAAAGTTACCAAGCATGGAAATTACGGAGTGAGTTCTGTGAGCGGTTCTTCAAATGTGCTGGAAGCAATTGGTTATAAGTTTACGAATGAAAAAAATGTTTTACAAAAAGAATTAGATGAAGCGGGATTATGTTTCATGCATGCGCCATTGTTCCATCCTGCTATGAAAAATGTTGCTCCCATCCGAAAAGAATTAGGTGTGCGGACTTTTTTCAATATGCTCGGACCGATTGTGAATCCTTGTTTCCCTAAATATCAATTGCTCGGAGTTTACAATTTGGAAATGGCACGGTTGTATAATTATCTTTTGCAGAACACAAATAATGAATACGTGATCGTTCATTCATTTGACGGCTACGATGAAATTTCACTTACAGGAAATTATAAAATCATTTCTCGTGACACAGAAAAAATTATTGAGCCCGAAATAAAATTACAGCAGAAAGATTTGTTCGGAGGAAAATCAGTGGATGAATCCGCCAAAATATTTTTGAACGTATTGAAAGGTGAAGGAACGAAAGCGCAGAACGAGGTGGTGATTGCTAATTCTGCCCTCGCAATTCATTGTGTGAGGAAAAAATCTTTAAGCGAATGCACTGCTGAAGCAAGAGAATCCCTCGAAAGTAAAAAAGCATTGAACGCATATAATAAATTAATCAGTGTTAATCTGTGAAATCTGTGGCTACTATTCTCGATAAAATAATTGCGCATAAGAAAAAAGAAGTTGAAGAACGGAAATCTTTAATTGCTGTAAACGAATTGGAGAAGTCGGATTATTTTTCTTCTCCTTGTATTTCCCTGAAAAAATCTTTGCTCGATAATTCTAAATCAGGAATCATTGCTGAGTTCAAACGTAAATCTCCTTCGAAAGGAATTATAAATGATAAAGTTTCTGTGGAAGAAATTTCCATCGGCTACCAAAATGCCGGAGCAACTGCATTAAGTATTTTAACCGATAAAGAATTTTTTGGTGGAACAACGGAAGATATTTTCTCTGTAAGAAAACAAATTCAGATTCCCATTCTTAGAAAAGAATTTATTGTTGATGAATATCAAATCATCGAGGCGAAATCAATTGGTGCAGATGTAGTTCTTCTTCTTGCGAATATTTTATCTGCAAACGAAATAAAACAATTTGCAACCACAGCCAAATTTCTTGACATGGAAGTGCTGTTGGAAATACGGGATGAGAAAGAATTAGATTCCGTAAATGTTTTGATTGATTGCATTGGAGTGAATAACCGCAACCTGAAAGATTTTAAAGTGAATGTTCAGCAGTCATTTCAACTTGCTGAAAAAATTCCAAAGGGATTTGTAAAAATTTCCGAAAGTGGGATTGATTTGTCAAAAACTATTCAGGAGTTGAAAAAAGTTGGATACAAAGGATTTCTCATAGGAGAAACATTTATGAAACAAATAAATCCCGCGCAAGTATGCAAGGATTTTATTTCTTCTCTATGAAAATTAAGGTCTGCGGAATGAAATATGCCGATAACATCAGGGAAGTTACAAAACTCTCCCCTGATTTTATGGGATTTATTTTTTACCCGAAATCAAAAAGATTTGTTGCAGATGATTTTGTAATGCCGGAAATTTCTTCTTCCATAAAAAAAGTCGGTGTGTTTGTAAATGACACAATTGAAAATATTTTTGAGAAAGTAAAAAAATATAAACTCGATTATGTGCAGTTGCACGGAGATGAATCAGAAGGGTTTTGCAAGAGAGCAGGAGAGAAAACAAAAGTGATTAAAGCATTTGGCATTGAGGAACAATTTGATTTTTCTGTTTTAAATGATTATGAAAATTGTTGCGAATATTTTCTTTTCGATACAAAGACAAAACAATACGGAGGAAGCGGAAAAAGTTTTGACAGAAATATTTTGCAGAACTATAAATTATCTAAATCATATTTTATTTCAGGAGGCATTGATTCAGCAGATACCGGAGAGTTGAAACCCTTTGCGATTGACGTGAATAGCAAATTTGAAATTAAACCCGGGTTGAAAGACATAAATGAACTCAAAAAACTTTTCGATGAAGTACACAGTAGATAAAAAGGGATACTACGGAGAATTTGGCGGAGCATACATTCCCGAAATGCTTTTCCCGAATGTAGAAGAACTGCGTCAGAATTATCCGAAAATAATTTCTTCGATAAAATTTAAAAATGAATTTCAGGATTTGCTCCGCAACTATGCAGGAAGACCAACTCCTTTATATTTCGCAAAACGGCTTTCTGAAAAATACAAAACAAAAATATTTCTGAAGCGCGAAGATTTGCTTCACACAGGCGCGCATAAAATAAATAATACGCTCGGACAAATCCTCGTTGCAAAACATCTCGGTAAAAAAAGAATCATCGCTGAAACAGGAGCAGGACAGCACGGAGTTGCAACAGCAACTGTCTGCGCGCTGATGGGATTGGAATGTATTGTCTACATGGGAGAAATTGATATTGAACGGCAAGCGCCCAATGTTTCGCGAATGAAAATACTCGGAGCGAAAGTTATTCCCGCAACCTGCGGAAGCAAAACTTTGAAAGACGCAACCAACGATGCCATCCGCGATTGGATAAATAATCCGGTGAACACGCATTACATCATCGGTTCGGTGGTCGGTCCTCATCCTTATCCGGATATGGTTGCGAGATTTCAAAGTGTGATTTCAAAAGAAATAAAAAAGCAATTGAAAAAAAATCCAAACTATGTTATTGCATGTGTTGGCGGTGGAAGCAATGCAGCAGGTGCATTTTATAATTTTCTCGAGGAGAAAAAAGTAAAACTCATTGCGGTCGAAGCTGCCGGAAAAGGAATTCATAGCGGATATTCAGCGGCAACAATGGTTTTAGGAAAACCAGGAATCATTCACGGAAGCAAAACTATGCTCATGCAAACGGATGACGGACAAATTACAGAACCGTATTCTATTTCTGCAGGATTGGATTATCCCGGTGTTGGACCCATTCACGCAAATCTTTTTAAAACGGGAAGAGCAAAATTTGTTTCTGCAACGGATGAAGAAGCGTTGCAGGCAGCATTTCTTCTTGCAAAATTGGAAGGAATAATTCCTGCTCTTGAAAGCGCGCACGCACTTGCTCATCTCGAAAAAATTGATGCAAAGAAAAATGAAACCGTTGTTGTGAATCTTTCAGGAAGGGGGGATAAAGATTTGGCAACATATATAAAGAATATGAAAGATGAATAAACTAAATACCCTATTCAGAGAAAAGAAAAATATTCTCTCCATTTATTTCACAGCCGGATTTCCGAAGTTGGATGACACGAATTTTATTTTGTCTGAATTAGAAAAATCAGGGGCAGATATGATTGAAATCGGCATTCCTTTTTCTGACCCACTTGCCGATGGTCCGACCATTCAGCATTCGAGCGAAGTTGCGTTGCGAAATGGAATGAATCTTCAACTGCTTTTTCAGCAACTGCCAACTGCAAACTGCCAACTGCCAACTCTTTTGATGGGATATTTGAATCCTGTTTTGCAATTCGGAATGGAAAATTTTTGCAGGAAAGCAAATGAAGTTGGAATTTCAGGAGTGATTCTTCCTGATTTGCCAATGGATGAATATTTGTCGAAATATAAAAATACTTTTGAAAAATATAATCTGAAAAATATTTTTCTCATCACTCCTCAAACTTCTGATGCGAGAATTAAAATGATTGACAAACATTCGGATGGATTTATTTACATGGTTTCATCTGCAAGCACCACCGGAACAAAAATGGGAATTGATTCTGAAAAAGAAAAATTCTTTCAGCGGATTAAGAAAATGAAATTAAAAAATCCTGTTATGATTGGCTTTGGCATTTCAGACATGGAAAGTTTTTCCAGAGCATGCAAGTATGCAAATGGAGCCATCATCGGCTCGGCATTCATCAAACATTTGGAAAGTGGAGCAGAGGTGAAAAAATTTATTTCCGGAATCAAATAATTTCTCACTTATTATCTTCTTTCACCAGCAGAATGGAAAATCCCAGAGTTCTTCCACTGATTTTTTTGTTTCTTCCAGCGTGGCAGCAGCGGTTCGCTTCTTGGAAACAGAACAAAAAAATCCTTCCTCATCAAACCAAACATATGAGGTGGTGAGGTTGTAAACTTTTTTGTTGGTGGGAATTTCCATGAATCTTCGAAAAACGAAAGAGAACGAAAAATACGAAAACGAAGATACTTCGTATGTTCATATAATTTCGTGTTTCGTTGGTGTGCGAAAATACAATAAGCACTGCGAAGTATGAAAAAAAAATTAAAATGCTGGCATGGATTTTTCTTTCGCACTCCATTTTTTTCTTACCTTGGCTCAATCAAATAACTAACTATGAAAAATAAATTTCTACTTCCGTTTCTTATTGCGGCATTGATTTCATCCTTCTCTTTTTCGCAAACTTCCTGGATGCAAATGATGCAAGACCCCACTGTGAATTTTTACGATGTGAAAAAAGAGTTCGGCAAATCACTTCACAAGTACGAGAAGCGGATGAAGAAATTAAAACACACGGATGCTGACCGGGAAGAAATGGAAATGCCGGGCTTGATGCAATATAAACGCTGGGAATGGTTCACCGAGCCGAGAGTATATCCTACGGGTGACAGAATGCAAATAGAAAAAGCAATGTTTAATGTGAAAGATAAGTTGTTCAGAAATTCTTCTGCCAACAAAACCATCCCCAGCATCATGCAGGTGGGAAACTGGACATTGTTAGGACCCACCACAGTCATTCCAACAAACGGAGGCGATGCCGGAAGAATTTGCAGCATTGAGATTGACCCAACCAACTCTAACCATATTTTTACGGGCGCTCCTGCTGGTGGTTTATGGGAATCAACAAATGGAGGCACATCGTGGAGTACAAATACGGATGACCTTCCTGTTCTTGGCATTGGAGATATTTCCATTGACCCCACTAATACCAACATAATGTATATTGGAACAGGCGATGCAGATGCTACCGATTCTTATTCAGCAGGAGTTTTAAAATCTACCGATGGAGGAATGACATGGAATATTACAGGGCTTAGTTTTTTGGTAAGCCAGGGTGTGAGTGTCAGCCGCGTGCTTATTAATCCGAACAACACCAATATGATTTTTGCAGGAACGAGCACGGGTGTTTACCGCTCGCTTGATGCAGGTGCTACTTGGGTAAAAACATTAAGTTCAGGAGGAATTAAGGACATGGAATTTATGCCCGGAAATCCTAATTATGTTTATGCAGCAGGGACTGCATTTTACCGTTCTACGAATGGAGGAACAACTTTTTCAACTATCACAAGCGGTATTCCTTCTACCGGTGTTAGCCGCCTCGCCATTGCAGTTACTACGGCAGATTCAAATTATGTGTATGTTCTTGCAGGAAAATCTTCCAACAATGGTTTTTTAGGATTATATCGTTCCACGAACGGAGGAGGTTCTTTCACGCTTCAATCGAACTCTCCCAATATTTTAGGGTGGGCATTTGACGGAAGCGATGTGAGTAAAGGAGGTCAGGCATGGTATGATTTGGGGCTGGCTGCTTCTCCCACCAACAAAGATGAAATTGTTACCGGTGGTATAAATATCTGGCGTTCTACAAACGGTGGCGTAAGTTGGACGCTTAATGCGCATTGGCAGGGACAAGGCGCGCCCTATGTTCATGCCGATGTTCACACCTTACACTACTTGAATGCAACCACTGTTTATGCCGGATGCGATGGAGGAGTATATTATACGAACAACAACGGAACTTCATGGACTGATTTAGGAAATGGGCTTCAGATTGCACAGATGTATCGCCTCGGATGCGCTAAAACAAACGCTAACATTGTGTGGGAGGGCTGGCAGGATAACGGAACCAATCTTTGGAATGCCGGTACATGGAGCCGCCCGCTCGGTGGTGATGGCATGGAATGCTTTGTTGACTGGTCAAACTCCAGCACTGTTTATGGAGAACAGTACAATGGGAATTTACAGCGCTCGATTAACGGGGGAGCAAATTGGGTGACAATTACAGCAGGAATTTCTGAACTGGCAAATGGCGCATGGGTAACTCCCTGGGGCCAAGACCCTAAGAGTTCAGCCACTATTTATGCCGGCTATTCTAATGTTTGGAAATCTATTAACAAGGGTAGCGGCTGGGTTAAAATTTCATCCATCAATGCCGGTTCGCTGCAATCGCTTGCATTAGCACCCTCCAATCCCAATTATATTTATACCGCACCCTCTTCCAATTCTCTTTATAAAACCACCAATGGCGGGTCATCATGGTCAACCATTTCTACAGGGTTGCCGGCTCAGTCAATCACCTATATTGCAGCAAGCGGCAATGACCCCAATCGTGTGTGGGTAACTTTCTCAGGTTATAATGGCGCTCAGCATGTTTATAAAACCACTAACGGAGGTTCTTCGTGGACAAATGTTACTTATGATTTGCCGAACATTCCGGCAAATTGCGTGGTGGTTGATACTACTTCTGCCGTTGAAGGAATTTATGTCGGAACCGATTTGGGTGTTTATTATATTGACACCACCCGCACCACATGGCTTCCTTTCAATAACGGTTTGCCAAATGTAACGGTGGATGAATTAGAAATTCAGTACACAGCAAAAAAACTTCGCGCAGCAACTTATGGAAGAGGTTTATGGGAAACAAGTTTATATAATGCTTCTTCGTTAACGCCTTCAGCAAACTTCAAAGGAAATACTTTGCTCGGCTGCCCGGGCATGCAAGTGCAGTTCACCGATATGTCAACCAACACTCCCACGAGTTGGAACTGGACTTTTACCAATGGAAATCCTTCTTCTTCCACAGTGCAGAATCCATTAGTTACTTACACCACTGCCGGAACATGGAACGATGTGAAGTTAGTGGCTGCGAACGGAAACGGAAGCGATTCGGTAACGAAGTACAGTTATATAGGAATAAGTCCCGCAGTGAAACCCACTACTAATCCTGCAGGCACTTTAACCATTTGCGGGACCAGTAAAGTTTATTCAAGTTACGGAACATCCTATAAATGGCTTCCCACCAACTCTACTAATAATTTCCTGAATGTAACTTCTACAGGCGTTTACCAGGTAATTGTTACCGATATGTTCGGCTGCTCCGATACTTCGCTGGCAGTAAATGTTACTGTTCTTCCTCTTCCCACGCCATCGGTTAGCGCCACTACCACCCTATGCAGCGGAGCAAGTGCAACTTTAACAGCAAGCGGTGGAAATACCTATAGTTGGAACGCTACAGGACAAACAACCGCCAGCATTGTGGTGAGCCCAACCGCAACTACAAACTATGTTGTTACTGCCACCGATACCAACGGCTGTTCGGCAACCGCCAATGCCTCTGTGGTGATTGACCCTATCGCGGTTATCGCTATCACTTCTTCGGGCGATACGCTGAAATGCAATCCTTCATCGGGCGTTAGTTATCAATGGTATCAAAACGGGGTTTTAGTGCCAGGTGCAACGCAGTCAACTTTTCTTGCCACTACCGGTGATTCATGCTATGTGGTTATTACCGACACGTACGGCTGCAGCAGTCAGTCAATCGTAGTGTATACAGGCGTGCAGGAAAATACTATTCCCGGTGTGAATATGTTTATTTCTCCTTCGGTGAACAGCGGCTCCTTTGCGCTCGATGTTTCGCTGGCGGAGCCCCTGCAGCTGGCGGTGGAAATTATGGATGCCGCGGGAAGAAAAATTTATGCGAAAGAATTGGGCACCATCAGCGCCACGCTGCACGAAAACTTTTCGCTCAAACTCAGCAAGGGAATTTATTTCCTCTCGCTGCGCGGGAAAAAAGAAGGAGACGAACGAAGGGCGGTGAAGAAGTTTATTGTGGAATAAACAAACTCGTTCCGTTCTTTCTCTGAAAAGAGAATTATAAAGTAAAAAGACCTTCAAGGTTTCAAAAACCTCGATATAAAACCTTCAAGGTTTTGAAAACCTTGAAGGTTTGAATGTTTTAGAAACCTTGAAGGTCTCCGACACCGGTTTTTAAAAATCTTCAATTCCGGTTTCTTTAGGAGGAAAGTTGTGGCAGTAAATAAAATTTTCTTTGTCTTCAAACCAATTAATAGTTTCTTCTTTCAGCAGCAATGTAGAAGCCGAAGAAAGCAATGCATTATAGGAAGAATATTTCCATTCCTTTGGTTTGCCTGCCAAACCTGCTTCTACGGGATTATAATGGATATAATGAACAACTTTTCTTAAATATTTTTCATTCGTAATTTTCTTGCGCTTGAAGGTATGCATAAACAAACTTCCTTTTCTGTTCTGCTGTTTGTTAAATGCTTTTGAGTAGGCATTAAAGAAATTACTGAATTGCTGCGATATAAAACCTTCAAGGTTTTGAAAACCCTGAAGGTTTGAATCCGGTAACAATTTTAATTCATTTTCACTTTTTATTCTTATTAAAAAATGAAAATGATTCGGCATAAGGCAGTAGCAGAAGGTGTCAGTGATAGGGAAAATATATTCCTTATATCGTTTAAGAAAGAAAGTATAATTGTTTTCTTTCAGGAATATTTTTTCATTTCCATTTCCCCGGTTAAAAATATGATAAACAAAATCTGGTTCAAGATGCAGCATATCAATCGGTTTAATTCAAAGGTAAAAAAGAAAGACCTTCAAGGTTTTTGAAACCTTGAAGGTCTCTGACACCGTAAAAAAAACCTTCAAGGTTTTGAAAACCTTGAAGGTTTGACTGTTCAGCAATAAGAGCGCCTCAGGGAATAACCACCTGCAAGGGAAGTTGAGTAAATTCTCCCGGCTGGTTGCGCGTGTTGCGCCAGCGGCAAAATCCGTATACTTTTTTTCCGCAGTTCGAAGCGTCAAAATTTAATTTAAGCGGAGAGCGCGATGCCATGGCGCTGAGGTTGCAATCATTCACCGTGGCAGGCGGAGTATCGCCCACTTTATATAAAATTTCCATAAGCGCTATCCCTTTTGGTTTTCCTCTGCGGCTCACTCCTTTTTCATCGGGCTGCTGCTTAAAGAAAACTTTCACCTGGTTGCCGTTGCCCTGCGTGGCATCCACATTGGGAGTGGTGTTGGGCACTGGAGCGGGAGTGCGGTGTGTTTTAGGAACCGTTACACCGAGCGCCACTTTCTGAGGGTCGGATACCAGCGGGTTACTGGAAATAAAACGTTTTACAAATTCGCGCATTGCTTTTTCATAGTCCTTGCGCGCCAGGGTTTTTGCCCTTACCTGAGCCGGAGTGCGTGTGCCTTTGTTTCCTATGCCGCCTGCTGCATAGGCGGAAGCCCACGCGCTTTGCTTGACTTGAAGGGCGTTTACATCGCTTCCGTTAATAAGCCACGAACCGTAATTGGCAAGCAGCACTGTCATAAAATTTAACTGGTAGCCATTGAAGATGTCATCTCCGTTTGGCAAGTAATCCTTAGATTTATTCATAATTTTTAAGAAATTAAATTGTTGTATGATTTTTGAGTGTTGTGAAAACATTTTTGATTAATCCGGAAACAATTTCTACTGATAGAAATATAGTATATAGTAGTAGAAGAACAATTTCTATTGATAGAAATACAATTTGCGGTAATCGAAAAACAATTTCATCAACTGTTTATACCTTTTTTATTGATTGAACTTGCAATTGGAAGGGAAGAAAGGTTTTTAACTTCACTCCTTTTGCAGCGCTTACTCTTGCTGAACAGTATGTCAAAGAACCGAAAGGCGCGGCAAGTATAGAAATAGTTTTTGTGTTGTCAATTTTTAATTTATATAATGCATATTAAACAACTCATTAAAAGTTAATTAATAGTTAATAAACTTATCGTATTTTCTTTTTTCCGCTATGAAAAAAACAACTGTAAAAAAGTTCATAACGTTATTAACAGGGCTGTTAATTGTGAATAACAAACTTTTTGAAAAGTGCGGAAAAACAATGTTTATATTTGCTTTTGCAGTTGCTTGCAAACGAAAATAAATATTTACAATCGGCTGAAGTTGCGGCAATCCATCTGTTAGATTCAATTGGCGTAACACGGCTGGACAATTTCGCGCAGACAAAATGTTTTCAGCGCAGGACAGTTGAGCAAGGACAAAGACCGCTGAAAAAAAATCGGAAAGATTTTTTGATTTCAAGTCGCTGCGGTGAAACACC
>JACQAL010000076.1 GCA_016195025.1 Bacteroidota bacterium
GATAAAGGAAGGTGACTTTTTTTCACCCAAAAGTGTCTCGATTACGACACGCTCTTTATAACTTAATCTGTGATAATTCTGTGTTTCCATACAACAAATCTACTAGGTCGATTTGTTGCGCTAAGTTCTTGAATTCGGGAAATCGCAGCAGGATTCTTTGCTTGGCGCTGTTGAAAAAGGAACAGTGACTTTAATTGGAGCAACAACTGAAAATCCTTCGTTCGAAGTTATTTCTGCTTTGCTTTCGCGCTGCCAGGTGTATGTGCTTAAGCCGATGGAAAAAGATGAATTGCTTAAGTTGATTGATATTGCAATTCGCAATGATGAATTTCTGAAAAAGAAAAAAATAATTGTAAAAGAAACGGATGCGCTCCTTCGTCTTTCAGGAGGAGATGTTCGAAAACTTTACAATGCGCTGGAACTTTATGTGAATTCAATTTCAGAAAAGGAAGTGGTAATCACAGATGAAAAACTTCTCAGTGTTGTTCAGCAGAAGATGGCGCTGTATGATAAAACAGGCGAACAGCATTACGATATTATTTCTGCCTTCATAAAATCCATTCGCGGCAGCGATCCCAATGCGGGAGTTTATTATCTGGCGCGAATGATTGAAGGAGGCGAAGACCCGCTTTTCATTGCAAGAAGATTAGTGATTCTTGCTTCGGAAGATATTGGCAACGCAAACCCGATGGGATTGGTTCTCGCCAACAATTGTTTTCAGGCGGTGAATGTGATTGGCATGCCGGAAGCAAGAATTATTCTGGCGCAAACTGTTGTTTACCTCGCGTGTTCGCCAAAGAGCAATGCTTCTTACAAAGCAATTGGTGAAGCGCAGGATGTTGTGAAAAAGACCGGAGATTTATCTGTGCCGCTTCCTGTCAGAAATGCTCCAACAAAGTTGATGAAAGAGTTGAATTACGGAAAAGAATATCAGTATGCGCATTCATTCGAAGGAAATTTTGTGAACATGGAATTTCTTCCCGAAGAATTAAAAGGAACAAAATTGTATGAGCCGGCAGAAAATGATGTGGAGAAAAGATTCAGGGAATATTTAAGAAAGAATTGGAAAGAGAAGTATGGATATTAATCCTCGCCCATCATTTTCCGTGTAATCACCTGCACAGGATTCCCATCGTAAATCCAGATGTAAACAAATGCCACCGCCATTCCGCCAAGAGTTTGTTCCACCGTTTGCCACATAAGGTCAAAAAGAATGTAAGAGGGTTTTAGTTGAGTGCTGAAAGAAACTCCAACCACAAGCGCGACAATGTACGTTGTAATTCCCAGTGCGGCTCCCGAAATTATTCCACGTACAAGAGGCCTGCGTGCAATTGCTTTTGGAAATTCCATCAGATAAACTTTTGTGACAAGAAAACCGAGAATAAGATACGTGATGATGGCGCCTGTAAGAAAAATTTCTTTCGGATAGGAAAGCCGTTCCAAATCATTCAGAAAAAGTCCATGCCATGCATACGATGCACCGAACATCAGAATGGAACTGAAAATCCAGGAAAGAAAAAATCGCGGAACGTTCATGGGGTTCTTTACGAAATTGCTCTGCACAAAGTTACACTAATTTGAAGGGTTACAAAATTATTTTTTAAACAACATTCTTAACATATTTAATGCAGTAATTCCCGATTTTTGAATATTCCTTTCCCGGTTGTTCCCAAAATTAAATTTTTGTGAAATAATTTTCTTAGAAGATGAAACGGCTATCCAAACCGTTCCTACGGGTTTTTTTTTTGTTCCTCCTGTTGGTCCTGCAATTCCTGTAGTGGAAATTCCAAAATCAGCGTTAAGTTTTTTTCTCACTCCTTGCGCCATTTGTTCTGCTATTTCTTTACTTACTGCTCCTTTTTCTTTCAGAGTTTTTTTATTTACTCCAAGTTCTATTATTTTCACTTCGTTTGAATAAGCAATAATTCCTCCTTTGAAATAATCTGAACTTCCCGAAACACTTGTAATTAAATGCCCGATGAAGCCGCCTGTGCAACTTTCGGCAACAGCGAGAGTTTTCTTTTTCTTTCGAAGAATTTCCCCTATTATTTTTTCAAGTGATTCAGGTTCTTTGCCGAATTCTTCTATGGAAAAAATTAATTCGGGAATTATTTTTTTTAGTTCGTTTATTTTTTTATTGATTGCTTTAGTAATTTTTTTATTGTCATTTCGAGCGGAGTCGAGAAATCCTTTTGCCGACAACCGAAGTTTCACTATTCCCGGAGAAGGAAGATATGCCAGTTTTATTCCTTCAGAAGAAAGTGAATCTTCCCATGTTTTTATTTTTTCTGCAAGTGTAGATTCTCCGACTCCCTGCGTGTAAATTGTTTTGTGCAGGATAAATTCTTTTGAAAATCTTTTTAGTAATTCAGGAATTACAAAATCATTCATCATCGCTTTCATTTCATAGGGAACTCCGGGGAGTGAAATCCATATTTTATTTTCTATTTCAAAAAACATTCCGGGCGCTGTTCCGTTTTTATTTCGAATGGGAGTGCAATTCTCCGGAACTTCAGCTTGCCCGCGATTCATGGCAGGCATTTTTATTCCGTGCAATTCAAATTGAAATTTTACATCCTTAAATAATTCTTCTTTGAAAATTAATTTAGTTCCGAAAAATTCGCAGAGAACGGGTTTGGTAATATCATCGCTGGTTGGGCCAAGTCCGCCAGTGATGAGAATAATATCTGCTCTCTTACGTGTTTCTAAAAAAATCCGCAAAAGTTCCTGCTTGTCATCTCCCACAGTTGAAATCTGCCTCACGGAAATTCCAATCAGGTTTAATTGCTGCGCCATCCATGCTGCATTGTTGTTTACAATCTGCCCTATGAGAATTTCATCGCCAATGGAAATTATTTCTGCGTTCATTAAAATTTATTTACTGTAGGGTCCCCGAATAATTTTCTTCAGCCACCCGGCAATCATTCCAAGAAAATCGCCTTCGTTTTCTATAATCAGTTCGCTGCGTATGGCATTTGCCAAATAAAAATAATGGTCGAGTTTATGCTGCATGAGCCACAGGGCTGCGTCTTTTTTCTTTTTAATAGTTCGGATAGTTGCTACCCATTCGTATTTTTTGTTTTTCACAAGCCAGTTGAATGCGCTTGTATTTCCCGTTACCGCATTTGCAAAGGCTGCAACTTCAAAATATTTTTTTGATACCAGTTCTTTCAGTGCGCCATCGTAACCTTTCAAAGCATAGTAGAGCAATTCAAGTTCTTTCAGATTATTTTTTATGAGCCAATCCAGCGCTTCTTTATCACCTTTGATAAATTTTGTGAGGTGCTCAATTGCTTCCTTGTTGTAATTCATGAGTGCGTTTTTTCTTTTTTGCTTTTGGAATTTTCCCAATTCGTTCATCGCCTTTCAAAATCAGTTCACAAATTTTTATTACTGACTCTTCAAAATCTTCTGCGTTTTCATGAATTATCTGCCAGTTGGTTTCTCCTTTTCCTTCGCTCAGAATGTAAACTGATTGCATGGAAGGGAATTCTTTTTTCAAACTTTCGTGATGTTCTTTTCCGGTGGCAATCCAAACTCCGTTCGCATCAGCATGGTCGAATTTTTTTCTTACGATTAAAAGAATTTTTCCATGGGAATAAATCGCATGGCAGCCAAACATGGGACGAATAGTTATTTCCAATGGATGCAGATAATCCAAAATAAAATCAAATGGAATTTTCTTTTTCATCTGTAAATACGAAAGTACAAAAGAAAAAGCGGATGCACCTGCTTCCTGAATGCACTCGGTGCCGATTCATTTTTGCAGATGCTTTCCGCTTCTGATTTCTTCCATCCCCCGGTTCTTTCATGGGCGAGAGCCGACTCTTCAGGAAGAAATGCTTTTTATATCATAACGAAGAACGTGCCAAATGGTTTCGGCATTTTAATAACTGGTCGTTTTGGTGAGTAAGTGGTAAGAGAAACAGCAGTAAAATACCTCACCTGCTTATATTCGCATTTTCTTTTCTGCTTTCTTTCCCTCTTTGAATAATCTGCGTGCGGTCAGGACCTATTGAAATGAGGGTGATGGGCGTGTTCACTTCTTTTTCTATAAAATGAATGTAATCGAGTAACGGTTGAGGAAGATTTCTGCCGGCATTGCGGCAATCGGTTTTCCAGCCGTTGAAGTCTTTATATATAGGTAGAAGCGGAATGGAAATGTCATAGGGAAGAAAATCAATCTTTCCCTCTCCTTGCTCAAGGAGAGGGGAGTGAGGGGTGAGGTAATGCGTGCAAACTTTAATAGTATCCAACCCTGCAAGCACATCGGCTTTCATCATGATGAGTTCGGTAACACCGCTGATGGCAATGGCATATTTCAGCGCGGGCAAATCAAGCCAGCCGCAGCGTCTTGGACGTCCGGTGGTGGAGCCGAATTCATTTCCCGCCTTGCGAATGAGTTCTCCGGTGGCATCATTCAGTTCGGTGGGGAAAGGTCCGCTGCCCACGCGCGTGCAATACGCTTTGAAGATTCCAATTACGTTCCCGATTTTGTTGGGAGCAATTCCCAAGCCCGTGCACGCGCCCGCGCAAACGGTGTTGGAGGAAGTTACATACGGATAGGTGCCGAAGTCAATATCAAGCAGCGAACCCTGCGCGCCTTCCGCCAGAACGGTTTTCTTTTCTGCGAATGCATCGTGCAAATATTTTTCGCTCTCTATGCAGTTAAATTGCTTGAGGGTTTCTATTCCGTCAAACCACGCGGGCTCATGCTCTTTTAAATCGTATTTGAAATCATAAAGCGCAAGAAGTTGTTTATGCTTCTCTACTAAGAAATCATATTTTTTTTTGAAGTCAGGAGAAAAAATATCTCCCACGCGCAAACCGTTTCTTCCTGTCTTGTCCATATACGCAGGACCGATTCCTTTGAGAGTTGAACCGATTTTTTCTTTTCCCTTCGCTGCTTCGCTGGCAGCATCTAACAATCGGTGCGTGGGAAGAATCAAATGCGCACGCTTTGAAATGAAAAGATTTTTTCTTGATTGAGCTCCGAGTTTTTCAAGTGCAAGAATTTCTTTCTTGAAAACCGTGGGGTCAATCACCACTCCGTTGCCGATAATGTTTACAATCCGCTCGTGAAAAATTCCTGAGGGAATCAGATGTAGAACGTGCTTGAGCCCGTTGAATTCAAGCGTGTGCCCTGCGTTGGGTCCGCCCTGAAAGCGCGCAACAATATCGTACTTGTCGGCAATGACGTCAACAATTTTTCCTTTGCCTTCATCGCCCCACTGCAAACCGAGCAAAACATCTGCTTTCATATAAAGAAATTGCGAACTGCGAAATGAAAATTGCGGATTGACAATACCTACTCGCTGCGAAGAAAATCAATCCGCAATCTAAAATCCGAAATCCGAAATGGATTCTTACGCGTCCTTGCGTCCTTTGCGGATTTCCTGCACTTCATCGCGCATGTCCTGGCAGGCGCGTTTAACATCCTGCAGGTGCTTGCGAACGCGCGTTCCTGCTGCGTTGTTTCCGCCATAGAATTTCTGAACATCGTTGTCCATGTTGGCAACTAATTGTTTGAGGGCTTCGTACTTTTGCATTTTGATTTGGGTTTGAGTTGTTGTTTTAGATTTATGATTCGTGATTTAAGTTACGGCTGCAATTTTTTCAGATTGAAATTCTCCTTTTGCAAGTTTCTCTTTAACTTTTTTGAAGCAATCTATGGTGTAATTCACATCTTCAAGCGTGTGGGCTGCTGTGGGAATAATGCGCAGTATCATCATGCCTTTTGGAATAACCGGATAAACCACAATGGAGCAGAAGATGTTGTATTTCTCTCTGAGTTCAATCACAATATTTGTTGCTTCGGGAATGGAACCCTTCATGTAAACAGGAGTAACGCATGAATTTGTATCGCCAATATCAAAGCCGGCTTTCTTTAATCCGCTTTGAAGAGCATGAGTTATGTCCCATGCTTTTTTTCTGAACTCAGGATGATTGCGCATGAGTTCGAGTCGTTTTAATCCGCCAATCACAAGTGGCATGGGCATTGCTTTGGCGTAAACCTGAGAGCGCATATTGTAGCGCAGGTATTCAATAATGTTTTCTTCGCTGGCAATGAATCCTCCAATCATGGCGAAAGATTTTGCAAACGTGCCGAAATAAATATCCACTTCATCCTGGCAGTTTTGTTCTTCGCCTGTGCCGCCACCGTTTTTTCCTTCGATTCCGATTCCGTGTGCGTCATCTACAAACAAGCGGAACTTGAATTTCTTTTTCAGCGAAACAATTTCTTTTAGTTTTCCCTGGTCACCGCGCATTCCGAAAACGCCTTCGGTGATTACAAGAATGGCTCCTCCGGTTTCTTCCACAATTTTTGTGGCGCGTTCAAGAAGTTTTTCCAAACTCTGCATATCGTTATGAAGGAAAGCAAATCTTTTTCCAATGTGAAGGCGAACGCCATCCACTATGCAGGCATGCGCTTCGGCATCATACACAATTACATCTCTGCGGTCAACCAAGCAATCAATGGCTGAAACCATTGCCTGGTAGCCGAAGTTTACAAGAATGGCTTCCTGCTTGTGAACAAAATCGGCAAGTTCGTTTTCAAACTGTTCGTGAAAATTTGAATTGCCGCTCATCATGCGCGCTCCCATGGGAAGCGCAAGCCCGTATTTTTCTGCGGCTTCTTTATCTGTTTTTCTTACTTCAGGATGATTGGCAAGCCCGAGATAATTATTCAAACTCCAAACGAGTCGTTCTTTTCCGCGAAAAATCATTCGGTTAGAAATTTCTCCTTCTAATTTAGGAAAAGCAAAATAGCCGTGCGCTAGTTTTGCGTACTGTCCAATGGCTCCACGATTTTCTTTTATTTTTTCAAATAAATCTTTCATGTTTGCGTTGAAGTTTTTTCTTTACGTAATTAAAATTCGCACAATATTAGATATTTTCTTCAATCAAAGCCGAAAAAACTATCTTTGCGTGCCATAAAAGAAATGAACAATAAATTCACAAAATCAGCGTCCCGAAGGGATTCAGAGCAAAAAAACGAATTTGTACGAAAAATACGAAATATAAATCTTGTAATTCTGTGCAGCATTTGCTTCGTATTTTTTTCCTGCAGCGACTATAACCGGCTTCTGAAAAGCACCGACTATAATAAAAAGTACGAAGCCGCCATTAAATATTATGACGATAAGCAATATACCAAGGCACTCACACTGCTTGAAGAATTGGTGAGTGTTTACCGCGGAACAAACAAAGCGGAAAAAATAATGTACTACTATGCGTATGCCACTTATTCCACAGGGGATTATCTTTTAGCCGGCTATCATTTCGAAAATTTTGTGAAAACATTTCCTGCCAGCGATAAAACCGAAGAATGTTCTTTCATGTATGCTTATTGTTATTATCTCGAATCGCCTCGCTATAGTTTAGACCAGACGGATACAAAAAATGCAATCAAAGAATTGCAGATGTTCATCAATAAATATCCCGACAGCAAGCGCAAGGAAGAATGCAACGAACTTATGTCGAAACTCCGCGCCAAACTTGAAATGAAATACTACGAAATTGCCAAGCAATATTATTTTCTGGAGGATTATAAAGCCGCTGTGGTTGCGTGCGGAGGCGTGCTCAAAGATTTTCCCGATACAAAATACCGCGAAGAATTAATGTTCTTAATTGTAAAATCTAATTATCTTTACGCCTCCAAAAGCATAGAGAAGAAAAAAATAGAACGGCTTAAATTAACCGTGGATGCGTTTAATAAATTTGTAAGTTATTATTCTGAAACCAATAAATATTACAGTGAGGCGGAAGGATATTCGCTGAACGCAAAAAAACAATTAGACAATTTAAAAGCAACTCCTTAAAAAAACAATACCGATATGGACTACAAAAAATCAAACGCAGAACTAAACACCATCACCCGCGACCTTCGGACATTTGAAGCCAAGACAGGGAATTTATATGAATCAGTGGTGGTGGTGGGAAAGCGCGCCAACCAGCTTAACCAGGAAATAAAAGAAGAACTCACAGGCAAACTTGCCGATTTTGCTTCGCACACCGACAACCTCGAAGAAATTTTTGAGAACCGCGAGCAGATTGAAGTTTCAAAATACTACGAGCGTTTGCCAAAGCCGCACGCCATTGCCACCCAGGAATTCATGGAAGATAAAATCTATTTCAGAAATCCTGCCAAGGGCTCGAAGAGTTTCTAATTAGTTTCCAGTTTACTGTTTCCAGTTTCCGGTTTTTGATTTTGAACTGTAAACTGCAGACCGGAAACCGTAAACCGAAATGTTAACCGGAAAAAATATTCTGCTTGGAATCACCGGCAGTATTGCCGCCTATAAAAGCGCATTCCTCACACGGTTATTAGTTAAAGCAGGAGCGAATGTGAAAGTGGTAATGACTCCTTTCGCAAAAGAATTTATTACACCGCTCACGCTTTCCACGCTTTCAAAAAATCCGGTTTACTCGGAGTTTATTGCCAATGCGCACGGAGAATGGAACAATCATGTTGACCTTGCGCTGTGGGCAGATTATATTTTAATTGCTCCCGCCACTGCTGATGCAATGGCGAAAATGGCAAACGGAATCTGCGATAATCTTCTTCTCGCAATTTATCTTTCCGCTAAATCTCAAGTTGTAGTTGCGCCTGCAATGGATTTGGATATGTGGAAACATGCTGCCACAAAAGAAAATCTGAAAAAGTTAAAATCATTCGGCAACATAATCATTCCTCCCGATAGCGGTGAACTTGCCAGCGGACTGGAAGGCGAAGGAAGAATGGCAGAGCCCCAAGCAATTGTTCAGTTTCTTTCTGAGCAGATAAAAAAAAACTCTCCGCTCAGCGGTAAGAAAGCGCTTGTAACTGCCGGTCCCACTTACGAAGCCATTGACCCTGTGCGTTTCATCGGTAATCATTCATCGGGCAAAATGGGGTTTGCGGTGGCGGAAGCGTTAGCAAAGAGTGGGGCAGAGGTAACGTTGGTTTGCGGACCAAATTCTCTCTCGGTAAAAAATAATTCCATAAAAAGAATTGATGTTACAACAGCAGATGAAATGTATGCGCAATGCAAAAAGAATTCTAAAGCAGATATAATTGTAATGGCGGCTGCCGTGGCTGACTTCACGCCCAGGGAAAAGGCAAAAGCAAAGATTAAAAAGGGAATAACGGAAATACAGGAAATAAAGGTTGAGCCCACAAAAGATATTTTATCTGAACTCGGCAAACACAAAAACGGAAGTTTGCTCGTTGGCTTTGCGCTTGAAACGGAAAACGCAATTCAGAATGCAAAAAAGAAACTATACAATAAAAACATGGACTTGATCGTTCTCAATTCGCCAACATCTGAAACCGGCTTTATGCACGATACAAACAAAATCACTATTATTGAAAAACGCTTTGACTCCGCTCAGCGTGACAAAGTGAAAAAGTTTGAACTGATGAGCAAAGAAAACTGCGCAAAGGAAATTGTGAATGAAATAATAAGGAAAGTAAAATGATTCGGAATAGAATAATAATTTCACTTGTAGTTTTATTAGTCATTAGTCATTGGTCGTTGGTCATTGGTCAGGAACTCAATTGCTCGGTGCAGATTCTTTCTCCGCAGTTTCAAAATTCAACCGACAAAAAAATATTTCAAACGCTTCAGCAGTCCCTTTTCGAATTCATGAACACCCGCAAATGGACCAACGATGTGTTTCAGCAGGACGAACGCATTGAATGCAGTTTGGTCATTACCATTACCGACCATCCTTCTTCCGATGTGTTCAAAGGCGATGTGCAGGTGCAGGTGCGAAGGCCCGTTTATAAATCATCGTATAATTCTCTACTCTTAAATGTGCGCGACAAAGACCTTGAGTTTAAATACGTGGAATACCAGCCGCTCGAATACATTGAAAATACTTTCACCTACAATCTCACTTCCATGCTGGCGTATTATGCCTATGTGATTCTCGGAACCGATTACGATAGTTATTCGCAGGAAGGCGGAACTGCGTTTTATCAGAAAGCGCAAACCATTGTTTCTGTTGCGCAGAATGCCGCAGAAAAAGGATGGCAGAGCAATCAGAACGATCACAACCGCTACTGGTTAGTGGAAAATATTCTGAACTCATCGTACAAGCCGCTGCGCGAGTGCATCTATAAATATCACCGCATGGGTTTTGACCAGATGTCGCAGGATGTGGTGAGCGCGCGCGCGGTGGTGCTTGCTGCGCTGCTGCCTTTGAAAAGCGTGTATGAAACCAAGCCCGGCAATTATAGTTTAACGGTTTTCTTTCTTGCCAAGAGCGATGAAATTGTAAACCTCTTTATGCCTGCCGAGCAGGAAGAAAAAACAAAACTTCTTGAGTTGGTGAATTTAATTGACCCCGCCAACACCGTTAAGTACAATAAAATTAAAGAGCAGAGCAGCGGGCAGTAGGACTCACCCCTCTTTCCCCTCTCTACTTGGTAGAGAGGGGATGAAAGGGGAGAGTTATTTATCGGTGATTAGTAATTTGTTTGTCACAGGACTCACCCCTCTTTCCCCTCTCTACTTGGTAGAGAGGGGATGAAAGGGGAGAGTTATTTGTCGGTGATTACTAATTTGCCTGTGTAGACCTCACCCCCGCCCTCTCCTAAAACAGGAGAGGGAGTTGTCAGCCGAACGAAATACAGTCCGCTTGAGAGATTGCCACGAGAGAAAGTAACCGTCTGCCCGCTGATATTTTTTATTTGCGCAACTGTCTGCCCGAAACAATTGTAAACCGTGAGAGTTGCGTTATGTAAAAGATTGTCTGTCTGCAAAACTGTCTGTGTGGAAAAAGGATTCGGAAAAATCGTTACTGATTGATTATCGGAAAAAGTTTGAAGCCCTGTGCACAAATCCACATATATCTGTGCAGATGAACTGTCGGTGCATCCGTTTACATCGGTATAAGAATAAGTTATGGTGTGAGTGCCGGTTCCTGCTACAGCCGGGTCAAAATTTCCTGCGCTTACTCCGGTGCCGGAATAAATTCCTCCGTTGGGTGAACCCCCGGTAAGCGCATACGCGCCAGAACCGATGCAAACAGTATCTGGATTCAATGCAAGTGCAACAGAGGGCAAAGAATTAACTGTTACCATAACACTATCATTGTTCGTGCATCCGCTAGCATCCGCTATAGTTACAGTATAAGTTGTGGAAGCGGTGGGCGTTATTGCGATACACGCAAAAGTTTGATTGCCGGGCGCCCAGGAATAAAATATACCACCGCTTGCGCATAAGGTTGCACTTTGTCCAGTACATATTGAAACAGGACTCATAGGACCCACGGTTGGAATCGGATTAACAGTAACAGAAATACTTGTTGTGGAGTTGCCGCAGTTATTGGAAACTGTCGCGCTGTATGTTCCAGTTTGATTCACAACAATTGTTTGTGTGCTTTCGCCCGTTGACCATTGATACGAAGAATATCCTGTGCCTACATTCAGCATCACACTGTCTCCCTGACAAAATATGGTCTGTCCGCTTGGAGTAATTGTTGGATTGGGAAGTGTATCCACCGCAATATAATTTGTCATAGTGATAGAATCGCTGCCGGCAATATTTGTTACAACTAATTTCACAGAATATGTTCCGGAATTATAATAAATCACTTTCGGATTTTGTGCCGATGACACTGCGGGCATTCCACCGGGAAAACTCCATGACCATGTTGTGTTGGTGTATGAATAAGTAGTAGGAGTAAGGTCTGTAAAAAATACGGTATCGCCTGCGCAGACAGGAATGGGCGATGCAGAAAAAGCAGGAATGGGTTTTCCCACCGCATTGGTAAACCAACTTTCATGTCCTTCAAACATATCTTTTGTTCCGTCTGCAAGAGAATCATAAGCAGTTAAAGCAATAGTGTCAGTAATAGAGGTGGATGAAAGCGTGTATGTATTTACATTGCCGGCATTTATAAAATTTGCAAATGAATATCCCGTAGGAGAGCCGTAATAAATTTTATATCCTGCCAAATCAATTTCAGGATTTGTATTCCATGTTACTTTTATTTTTCCTCCTCCCAAATCGGTTTTAATCACATTCACCGGTGGAGTAACAGGTGCAGTTGTATCGGGTGATGATTTGTAAGGAGCATAATATACTATGCCAAGGGTGGCATTATCAAAGTAGTCCCATATTTTTGAATCAATCACAGAAGTTGATGTAGTACCCCACCAGCAGTTTTTTGCCATTATATCATTTCCTGTAAGGTTGGCATTCCATATTTCATAAGTTGCATAATCGCCATAAATATTATTATTATAGAAAGGAAAAGTACCGGCACCCGGAGCAGATAAATAAACTACAGAAGTAACAGGAGCAGAAGATGTACCCGTTGTTATGTTCCTTGTAATTGTATTATAATTAAAAGCCGTAAGACCCAAATACTGTCCTATGGCCTGGTTTTGGTCTGTAGAAGTGTTATCTACTATATGGTTTCTTACAATATTGTCAGCGTTACATATAG
Organism: Bacteroidota bacterium; assembly: GCA_016195025.1. NCBI lineage: Bacteria > Pseudomonadati > Bacteroidota > Bacteroidota bacterium. Next base: position 12,442 of record JACQAL010000076.1, read on the forward strand.
CGCCAGAATTGCTTGCCGAATTATGTGCTATAACATTATTGGTAATGAGCGGAGATGAAAAAACAGCAATACCACCTCCATAATAAGGAGTGTTGTTATTATAAATGATATTATCCTTCATCAAACCACTGGCATAAAATGATATTCCTCCGCCATATTGGTATGCGCTGTTATTACAAATAACATTGTCTGAAATAAGAACCGATCCGCCTAAATTCATTGCTCCGCCCGAACTGTTAACGCTGCCCCAAGTGGAATTATTTAAAAAAGTGTTTCCCGTAATGTAAAAAGTATATCCTGAAGGAGCACCGCCACCGCCTTCAATAGCGCCTCCTCCGTTAACAGCCGAGTTATTGCTGAACAGGCAGCCGGTGATATAAAACCTTCTGTAACCAGCGCCTCCTTCAAGATATGCTCCTCCTCCGCCACCTGTAGTAGTGTTATTATTTGTAAATGTGCTGTTGATAATATATACCGTCTTAAAGGCAGGACCAGAGGCATTAATGAATAATCCTGAGTTTGCGTTATTGCGTATATTGCAGTAATTAAAATAAGGAACAGCGTCTGGTGCATGTACCGCACCCTTTGAGGGATCTCCGCCACCATATTCCACTATGCAGTATTGCATGATGCAGCCGGTTTTAGCAGTGGTGTCATAATCGGTTGCCTGTGTATTAAAAAGAATATAATCCCAATCTCCAGACGCTGGAGTAATCGTATTGCTTGTAAAAGTAATCTGAGCCGTGTTTGTTCCTATTGCCCGTAATATTCCGCTTATCTGCAGAGATTTCTTGCTGTTGAATTTCACCATCACTCCGGGGTCAATGGTCAGCGTAAAACCGCTGTCCAATAAAGTATTTCCTACTATAATGTATGGACTGCCCGCAAGAGTCCATGTAGTATTGGAAGAAATGAAACCGCTTACATTGGTTTGCGAATATCCAATTTTAAAAATCAGTGTCGCACTTGTCAGAAGGAGAAAATATTTTTTCATTGTCGTTAGTTAGAATGTTTTATTTTTAAAAGTTATTGCCAACAGAGAGAGGTCAAAGTTATAAATTATCTGTTGAGAAATTGTCGGGGTCATTTTTTTTGCATTGTTGCTAACTTGTTATACCTGCCTGCCTACCGGCAGGTCCGCCACAAACATACGCATATTCATGCAATTTATTGCGGATAAGCGTAACAACACATATTACTCATTTCCACCCCAGCAGTTTTTTCTTTGCCTTCCATTTTTTGTTTTCTTCTTTGGCTTGCAGCATGGCAACGGTTTCAATTAAATAATTGCAGGGCGTGTGATTCATTGCATAATCTGGTTTTGGTTTTTCTATAATGAATCCGTACTGCACCGCCTCGTGGCAGAGTTCTTTCCAGCCGCCCTTCACATCAAACAACTGAATAAGTTCCTTGCGTATTTTTTTTATGCAGTCCACATTGGCATCACGCGCGGCATATTTTTTTCCTAATTGGGCTTGGCTCATGCCGTTTTCTTTGTCCTGCAGTATTTCGCGCCACAGCGGGCGCTTGCTGAAAACTATTTCGAGCAGTTCTTTTTTGTTTTGCATATAAAAGAAGATTTTGGTGTATGTGCTATTTCCAAAAATTATGCTTCTTCAGCATACCCCATGGGGTACAACGGCTGTAAAATACCCCTGTATGTTTGCCGCTGTTTTTGAAAAACACACCGATGCAGCAAGGAAAAGGAAGAATAGAATGTTGGAAGAGTGGAAGAATGGAAGAATGGAATATTGGGAAACAGCCCAACATTCTCACCTTCCATGCAATTTCCATGAAACCATTCGGCAGAACTTTCAAACGGCTGTACAGATACATTCACTCATCTGCTCTATCTGCACGGTCATTACATATATCTGTACAACCACTGAATATATCTCTACAGTCATTGTATGTATCTCTGCAATCATTGAATATATCTCTACAACCATTCAATGTATCTGTACAGTCATTACATATATCTGTACAACCACTGAATATATCTGTACAATGGAATAAAATGCGAAAACTTTATTTTTTTCAATCTTTTGTTTACCCCAATGGCTCATCAATAATCATTAATCAATAATCACTAATCATTAATTTATGGCAAAAAGCAAAAAAGCATCACAGCAGGAATGGATAGGCGTAGGCGATGCCGATTTCGACAGCGGGCAGAGCGGCTTCATGGTGCAGGTAAACGCCAACTTCGGAGCGTGGAACATTCCGGCAGCCGATGTAACCAACCTTCAAAACCTGCAGGCAGCATGGAACACCGCCTATGCCGCAGGCGGAAAAGGGCACCGCGCCACGCGCGATGAAGGCGACACGCAAGCGAAAAAAGACGCCAAGAAATTTTATGTGGCGGGCATCCGCCAGTTCATTGCGCAGTGGCTCCGGAAAAATAAATCGGTGAGCGATGCGCAGCGCAAACTCATGCGCATAACGGTTGCCGACACCACCAAAACCAAACACAAAGACCCCATTGAAGCAAACATTTTTTATGAACACAAGAACATGGGCGGAGGCAAGCACCAAATCCTTTGCCGCGATTTGGAGAACATAAAAAAATCGCACACTGCCGATACTGCCGATGGCGTGCTGGTGTCTTATTCCATCGTGGATGTGCGCGCTCTGCAGGCGAAAGCCGAACTGCTGGCTGAAATGGCGCAGGAAAATCCTTCGCCTGCGGCAAATAAAAAAGCAGCCGATGCGCTGGTGCTCATTGACCCGCCCGATTCACCCGATAATTGCGACAAGCAAAAGGTTTTTTCAGGCGCAAAGTTTATTCTCGACCTTGGAAACGCGAATATCGGCAAAACGCTGTTCATGTATTTGCAGTGGAACGACAGCAAAAACCCCGTGCGCGCAAGTTCTGCAAGTGATTTGATTACGATTTCGATTTAGCCCCCCCTCCCCCCGAAGGGGGGAACACAGATGAGGGCTGTTTTTCATGATTCCCCCTTCGGGGGATTGAGGGGGCTTGGGCATCTTCATTTTGAGTGGCAGGTTTTTGAAACCTGTCAGGACTGATTTTGTCATGTTGCATATAGGCGGGAAGTTTATTTCGCTCGGAAAGGAATATTAGATTTTTTAAAAAAACTTTCTACTTCTGTAATTTCCTTTTCATCAAACCCTCTATAGGACAAAGAATATTTTGTGTGTGTGCTTAACTCTTGAATGCTGTTAATATCATGTACCAGGCAACGGGCTTTCACTTCATCACTGAAGGAGGAATCGAGTATTTTCGTGAGAAGAATTTTGTCCGCGCGCTTGACGGAGGGCTTTGAAGTTTTGCTCTTTAATTTATTAAACTTTTCTTCAAGTACTGAATATTGATACTTCAAATGAGAATTTTTGTCTCTCAGTTCAGTGTTTTGTTTGTCATATTCTTCGTACTTTTTAATGCCGTGTAACACTCTTTGAACAGCATAAAGCATCCTGCGTTCAGTTTTAGCAATTATCTGTCTCACCCGTTCAGGTGTGAGAGAATATTTATTTGCTATTTGTTCCCTTGATATGTCTTCAAAATAATACATTCTTAACATGAGATAATTTCTGGGCTGCATTTCTTTTTCCTTATATAAAACCCGTGCAAGATGGTCGGCTAAACGGGCTATTTTCATGCGGTCTGCCTGCGAATGAGTAAGCAGCAAGTGATTTTCTTTTTCAAGTTCCGATTTTAAAAACAAGACCTTGCTGCCTGCTGCTGAAACAAGTTGATAACTCGAAATTATTTTATGTCGTGCAAAATGCAGCATCGTTTCCTCTGTAACATTATATGCTTTGCTCGCTTCGGCAACATCATATGCGCCATTGTTTCTGAACCGGGCAAGCAGTTCTTTCAGGGCTTCGTCCGTCACCTGCACATTTTTAGAATCAAGAGCGGTGATTTTATTTACAAGCCCTCTTTTGATTTGCCTGTTGTCTTTTATTTTAAACAACTGTTCTAATTCTTCAAAAGTAGTTTGCATGGTGTATGTTTTTTTTAATGATGCAAGTGCTAAAGTATGAAAGATTTTTCTAATGGAACGACAGCAAAAACTCCACCCGCGCAAGTTCGCCAAGTGATTTGATTACGATTTCGATTTAGCAGAAGGGGGAATGTGTGTGCAGCGGTAATGGAGGGCTACTTCTCCGGCAGTTTATATTCAATTCCAAAATGCTTTGCATAATCTTCCAAAGGTTCAAGGCCAACTTCTGCTCTGCGCTTGTTCACATTCTTTTCGTCCAGGATGGTATAAAAGCTGTTGCCCTGCACTTGCGAGCCATAAATCTGCGGGCGGTTGTTGCGCATTTCAACGCGGTCAATCAGCAATGCAAGAGAGGAGGCGCGCGCTTTTTTATTCTTCACAGCTTCTTTCATCACGGGCAAATATTTTTCCTGTGTTTTCAAATCGGCATGTTGTATCACTAAGAACAAAGCGGTGTTTCCGTTTGCGCCAACTTCATCAGCGCCAAGCCATCCGTATTTATCTAAAATCACTTTTACTTTCACAAGGTTGACGGAATCCTGTTTCCTGATTATTCTCCCTATCGAATCATTATCAAACCGCATTGCAATCTCGCGGTATTTCTGGTCATCATTAAAAATGCTGTCTAATTGCCGGGCGAGGGGTTTGTTCTTTTGCGCGAAGGCGCTAAGTGCGAATGAGCAAATAAAAAAGAAAACAATTCTTTTCATTTTATTTTTTATTGAACTGTAATTGAAATTATGAATTATAGATTAGGAATGCATTTCATCCATAATTTATAATCTATAATCCCTACCGTATGCCATGCATCCTCTTTTCCAACCAGCGGAAAAGTAAAAACAGAAACACCGCTGCCGCACCGCTGAGCGCAATGAAGAGCGTGAAAAAAGTAAACAGGTTGTGAATTTCCATTCCAAGGAAAGTGGGAATTTTTGCTTCTGCAACTTTTGCTTCGCCTGCGCCCGGTGGAATGAGCGCGCTTAATGTGCCTGCAAATTTATTGGCAGCCGCGTTGGCAAGAAACCAGGTTCCCATCAGCAAAGAAGAAAAACGCAAAGGCGCAAGTTTGGAAACCATGCTCAATCCGATAGGTGATAAACTGAGTTCGCCCATGGTGTGAAGAATGTAAAGCGTGATGAGCCACCACATGGAAATTTTTGTGGAAGCATCCACTCCGTGCACGCCAAAAGCAATCACCACATAGCCCAGCGCGAGCAGCAATAATCCGAAAGCCATTTTGAGAGGAGAAGAGGGTTCAAGGTTTTTTCTGTTTAAAAAATTCCACAGCATGGTGAACAGCGGAGCCATCACGATAATGCCCAGCGGGTTCACCGATTGAAACCACGATGCGGGCATTTCCCACGAACCCAGATGCCGCTCGGTTTGCGAATCGGCAAAGAGCGTGAGTGATGCGCCTGCCTGCTCAAAGCACGCCCAGAAAAAGATTACGAAGAAGGCGAGAATAAAAATTACAGAGATGCGCTGCTTCTCTTCTTTCGTTAATGACTTATCCGATATAATCATTCCGGGAATTCCGAACATGCAGGAGAAAATAATGGAGCCAATCATGTCAATATGCACCACAAAATAAAAGAGGAGGAATAACAATACTGCAACCAAGCCCATGAACACCATGTAGCCGGGCACTTGCATGGGCGCGGTGCGTTTGCTTTCCACTTTTGGCGGCATGCCCACGGGTTTTCCTTCGGGTGTAACAATGAATTTGTTTTTCAGAAGTTCAAAGGTGATGGTGCTGACAATCATTCCCGTTCCCGCAGCCATAAATCCCCATCTGAAATCATGAATGTTTCCGGTATCGCCCAATCCTCCGCACACCAGCGGAGAGAAGAACGCACCCAGATTTATTCCCATATAGAAAATAGTGAACGCGCTGTCAATGCGGTGGTCGCCTTTCGGGTAAATCTGCCCGACCATGGTGGAAATATTCGGCTTGAAAAATCCGTTGCCTATAATAAGGAAGGTTAATCCCGTCCACATTAAAGTGATGGCAGAAGGGTTTTGCGCGCCATCGGTAATAAAACTTCCGCTGGTGAACATCAGGAACTGCCCGATTGCCATCAGGATTCCGCCCACGAGAATGCTTCTGCGGTTTCCCCAGTAGCGGTCGGAAATATATCCGCCCAAAAGAGGAGTGAGATATACTAATCCGGTATAACTGCCGTAAATGTTTGACGCATCGGCTTTGGTCATGAACAGCGCTTTGGTCATGAACAGAATAAATATGGCGCGCATTCCATAGTAAGAAAAACGCTCCCACATTTCGGTGGCAAAGAGAAGGTAGAGTCCTTTCGGATGGCTTTGTTTTAGTTCAGGCATAATAATTAATGATTAATGACTAATGATTAATGACTAATGATTAATGATTTTAAATCTTAAATCGCAATTCATTAATCCGTAATCTTGATTTGGCGAAGATAGGAAAATGTTTTTTGACGAAAAGTTTATTTCAATTTGGATTGAATGTATATTTGCCATTATGAATATTCCATTTCAACTCACCAACTGGAAAAAAATTCCTGCTACGGAACACAAAGGTGAAAGCGGAATTGCTTACTGGAAAACATTGCAACTCGGAGGACTGAGAATAAGAATGGTGGAGTATTCCAAAAACTACAAAGCCGACCACTGGTGCGAGAAAGGACATATCATTTACTGCATTGAAGGGGAAATGGACACAGAACTTTCTGACGGAAGAATAATTAAACTATCGAAAGGAATGTCGTATGAAGTTTCGGATGAGTTGAGTTCGCATCGCACAAGTTCAACAAATGGCGTGAAACTTTTTATTGTTGACGGAGATTTTCTAAAACGGAAGAAATAATTTCTATACGAATGATATAATGCCAATCTACAAATGAATACTAATGAAACAAATAATACGAATGGCTGTTAAAATTAGTAGCATTAGTATCAATTTGTATAGTAGCATTTGAAGGATTTAGTATGAAAACACTCGGATTGATTGGCGGCACCAGTTGGATTTCCACCGTGGATTATTATACCTATATAAATAAGTTCGTGAATGAACGATTGGGCGGAGTGAATTCCGCAAAACTCTTTCTCTGCTCCGTGAACATGGATGATTTTCTGAAACACGCGCAGGCAAACGATTGGGACGGGCTGTTAAAAATGGCGGCAGGCATTGCAAAAGAACTGGAGCGCAGCGGAGCCCAGGCGCTGGTGCTTTGCGCCAACACTCCGCATATAATAGCGAATCAACTTCAGTCAGAAATAAAAATTCCCATCATTCATATAGCAGAAGAAACCGCAAAGGAAATCATAAGGCAGAAAATAAACAGAGTGATTCTGCTTGGAACAAAGTTTACAATGGAAAAAGATTTCTTCAAAGACATTCTTCACAAGCACGGCATTGAAACAATAATTCCATCAGCAGACGAACGGGAATTTATTCATGCCTCCATCTTCGCTGAATTGGGAAAAGGAATTATCAAAACGGAAACAAAGAAAAAATACCTGGAAATAATTTCTTCGCTTCAACAACAAGGTGCGCAGGGAGTGATTCTCGGCTGCACGGAAATTCCTTTGCTCATTAAGCCCGAAGATTGTTCCATCAAAACTTTTGATACCACCCTCATTCACGCAAGAGCCGCAGCCGAGTTTGCGCTGAGTTAATTATCGGGCGCTCCTGCTTCCAGCCAGCAGTAAATCTTTTTTCGCTCTTTAAGTGTGAGCCGTTTTTGCCCGCCTGGCGGCATGCTTCGTTCGGTAATGGTAACCGCTCTTAATCTTCCGTCATCGGCAAGCTGTTTTGCTTTGGCATACGAATCCCATGAATGGCACTTGTTGCAATGCGCGTCAAACAGCGGCTGAATATCGTTTGCGTAACTCACATCCTCATCGCACTTCCATTTTGTTTTCCGGCAGGAAATTTCAATGAGCAGTAAAATAACCAGGAGGAAGAAAACTTTTTTCATCTATAAATTTTCTAAAATAAAATTCGTGAGCATGTTGTATAAATGCAGGCGCGTGTTTCCTCCGTAAATGCTGTGGTTTTTATCGGGATAAGCAAAGAAAGTGAATTGTTTATTTGCTTTCACCAGCGCGCTCACCATCTCCATTGAATTTTGAAAATGCACGTTGTCATCTGCCGTTCCGTGCACGAGCAAAAATTTTCCTTTCAGTTTATCCACGTGGTTGATGGGAGAATTATCATCGTAGCCATTTGCATTCTCTTTCGGCAGAGCCATGTAGCGCTCGGTGTAAATGTTATCGTAATAACGCCAGTTGGTAACAGGCGCAACAGCCATTGCCATTTTAAATGTTTCTGCGCCTTTGAAAATGCAGAGCGAACTCATGTAGCCGCCATAACTCCATCCCCATATTCCGATTCTGTTCTTATCCACATACGGAAGCGTGCCGAGATAGTTTGCTGCTTCCATCTGGTCTTCGGTTTCTGATTTTCCCAATTGCTTGTAGGTGCAGTCGCGGAATTTTTTGCCGCGCCCTCCTGTTCCGCGGTTATCCACGGAAACAATCATGTATCCTTTTTCGTAGAGCATCTGATACCATATATAATCTCTGTCCCACGTATTGTTCACCGTGTTCGCACCGGGACCTCCATAGACGAACATTAGCACAGGAAACCCTTGTCCCCCGCTTTTGTTTTTGTCTTCTCCCTTTAGGGAAGGGGCTTTGGGCTCCATCCTCCATCCGTTCAATTCAGTTCCGCCCGAAGTTTTGAAAGTGAAAAATTCTTTTTTGGTGAGAGAATATTCGCTGAGCGTTTTATTCAGCGCGGCATTGTCTTCGAGCGTACGAAGCATTTCTCCGCCTGCATTGCAAACAGAAATTACCGGGGGAGTGTTGGCATCGGAATGCGTGAAGATGTAATAGGAATACGTGGAACTGAACTCGGCATCATCGGTTCCTGCTTTGGAGAATAATTGTTTTTCGGAAGAGCCGTCAGTTTTGTTGCTGAATAAAGTTCTGTCGTTAGCAGAAACTTTTGTAGAGGTGTAAAAAACAGTTTGTGTTTTTTCGTCATAGCCAAAGAATTTTTCCACATCAAAATTTCCTTTGGTGATTTGGTTAAGCAGTTTCCCGCTGAGGTCGTAGAGATAAAGTTCATTGAATCCATCGCGCTCGCTGCTCCAGATGAATTTATTTCCATCGGGAAGAAAAGTTAAGTTATCGGAAATCTCAAGGTAGGTATCGCTGGTTTCCGTGAGAATTATTTTCGGCTTTCCGCCCGATGACTCCGCAAGCAGCAGTTCCAGTTTGTTTTGCAGGCGGTTCATGCGCTGAATGGAGAGGAGGGGATTAGGAACAAATCCCGGAGCCATGCTGTGCGTCCATTTTATTCTTGGAATATATTCGTAATCGTTTCCCAAATCAACTTTCATTTTATTTCCGTTTCGCATATCATAAATGTAAATATCAACTTTGGAATTATCTTCTCCTGCTTTCGGATATTTGAATTTATATTCGGTGGGGTAGAGGGTGCCGTATTTGTTCATGGAAAACTCTTTAACGTTTGATTCATCAAAACGGTAATAGGCAATTCTGCTTCCATCGGGCGACCAGAACCACGCTTTGTCAAACGAAAATTCTTCTTCATACACCCAATCGGTTGCGCCATTGATGATGTTATTTATTTTTCCATCGCTGGTGATTTGCGTTTCTTTTCCGGAAAGAATATCATATACGAAAAGATTATTCTCGCGCACAAAGCCGATTTTGCTTCCATCGGGAGAAAACTCAGCATACATCTGTTTTCCGTTTTCAGAAATAAATTTTGTGGCTTTGCTTTTCCTGTCATAGATATAATAGTTTTCTCTCTTTGAATGGCGGTAAATCTGTTCCGATTCGGATGAAATGAGAATTTTATTTTCATCTTCGCTGAAGCGGTAATCGTCCATTTCAATTTTTGGAACCAAGCCATCGCTTTTCAAAATAGTATCGCTTACTTTTCCGGTTTTGTAATCGTGCTTCACGATGAATTGTTGTTTTCCGTTATCATCGAGGGTGGTGTAATGCTCTCCGTCTTTCATGGAGCGGATGCCGTAAATTCTTTTTACGGCAAAGGTGTTTTTCTGAAAGATGTCTTCGAGGGTGATTTGTTTCTTTTGAGCAAATGAAATAAATGAACAATGAATAATGAATAATGAAAGAAGAATCTTTTTCATAAAATAATTTTTAAGGCGGTGAATTTACATTTTTATACGCAAATCAAAATCTGTTATTCGAATATTTGCAGCTAATTCGCTTCCGTACCTCTTACTAACACCGGTGTATTAAAAAATAAGTATGCACCTATTGACTTATATCCATAAATAATTTACCTTCGGCATTCCTTTCAACACCAGAAAGTCATGCGCCCCGAAATCCAGAATGCATACAGATTCTCCTCTTTACATTTGCGCGCCATGAAAAAGATTTTTATTATTGCATTTACTTCTGCCTTCTTACATCTTACTTCTTACATTTCTTTTTCTCAGGTTGTCATTAACGAATATTCGGCTTCCAATATTAATTCTTTCACCGATAACTTCGGCAACTACGAAGATTGGGTTGAACTTTACAATACTACTGCTTCTTCTGTAAATCTCACGGGCTGGTATCTGAGCAACAATAAAAACAAACCCACCAAATGGCAGTTGGGAAATGTTACCATTAATGCAAACGGCTTTCTCAGAATATGGGCTTCGGGCAGAGGAATAAATTCAGGCGCCAATCTTCACGCAAGTTTTAAACTCACGCAGTGCAAACCCAACCAGATTATTCTTACAAATGCTTCTGCAGTTATTGTTGATTCGCTCACCATGCAGCGCACGCAAGCGGCACATTCGCGCGGAAGAACCACCAACGGTGCAGGCACATGGAATGTTTTTTTGAATCCAACTCCCAATGCTTCGAACAACACCGCCACTCCTTATCAGAATTATGCCACCACTCCGGCCATGAGCATTGCTCCCGGGTTTTATGCCGGTGCGCAAAGCATAACGCTTTCTACTCCCGATCCGAATATTACCATTCGTTACACCACAAACGGAAGCACTCCCACTGCTGCTTCCACCGCTTATTCATCTCCAATAAATATTTCAACCACCACTGTTCTTCGTGCCAAAGCGTTCAGTTCAACTGCAAATATTCCGGCAAGTTTTGTCGCGAGCAATACTTACTTTATAAATATTACTCATAAGGTGGGTGTGGTTTCAATTTTTGGCGACCAGATTGCCACGCTGATGAACGGAACGCAAATTTTTCCTCAAACCGGAATAGAATATTTTGATTCGCTCGGAGTTTTTCAAACTGAAAGTTACGGAGAAACCAACAAGCACGGCAACGATTCATGGTCGTATCCGCAGCGCGGAATTGATTTTGCAACCAAAGACCAATACGGATATAATTATGCGCTGCAATATCCCTTCTTCAATATAAAACCAAGAAAAGAATTTGAGCGCATCATTTTAAAAGCGGCAGCAAATGATAATTATCCTTTTGAAAATCCCGGCAATCCTTATTCATGGGGACCTCCTTCGCAGTTAGGCGCCTGCCATATCCGTGATGCATACGTAGAAACAATGGCACAAAAAGCAAATCTTCATCTCGATGAAAGAACCTGGTCGCCTTGCGTAATGTATGTAAACGGAAATTACTGGGGAGTATATGACCTGCGGGAAAAAGTGGATGACGCTGATTTCACCAGTTACTATTACAACGCGCCTTCCCGCTTTCAACTCACTCCCGATCAGGATTCATTGCAGATGCTGAAAACATGGGGAGGAACCTGGTCGGAATACGGAGGTGTCACCGCGCAGAACGAATGGAATGCACTTGAAACTTTTATTACCACTAATAACATGGCGATTGCTGCCAATTATAATTATGTTGACAGCGTTTACAATGTAAAAAGTTTGGCAGATTATATTATTCTTAATTCGCTCTGCGTTACCTCCGACTGGCTCAACTGGAATACAGAATGGTGGAGAGGAAAAAATGTAAAATCCACAAAGAAGAAATGGCGCTATAACTTATGGGATGAAGATGCAACCTTCGGGCATTATATTGATTATACAGGCGTAGGAAATCAAACTCCCACTGCCGACCCATGCACTCCGCAAAATTTAGGCGACCCCGGCAACCAGGGGCATGTTCCTATTCTGAATGCGCTCATGCAAAATCCAACCTTCAAACAATATTATGTGATGCGCTATTTCGATTTGATGAATACAAGTTTGAGTTGCACGCGCATGGTGCAGATTCTCGACAGCATGATAAACGAAATCAAACCCGAAATGCAGGGGCAGGTAAATAAATGGGGCGGAACTTTTGCTCAATGGCAAAGCAATGTGCTGGCATTGAAAAATTTTATTCTTCAGCGCTGCACCTATGTGGTAAATAATTATGCGCCCTGCAACGGAGCCACCGGTCCTTTCGCAATTAAAGTGAATGTTGACCCACCCGGTTCAGGAACTGTAGATGTAAACTCCGTTAACATTTCTACTTTTGTCTGGAGCGCAAATTATCCCGGAGGCATTCCCATGATTTTTACCGCGCATTCAAATTCTCCCTATTGCTTCGACCATTGGGAATTTCAAAATCACACTCCCTCTCCCAGTAAATTCGATACAACGGTCAACGTTACGCTCACACAATCCGACAGCATCATTGCGCATTTCACTACCAGCGGAAGCGCGCCCACTGTTACCGCAAGCACTCCCACCATTTGCGTGGGCGATTCATCCATTCTTCAGCCCAGCAACGGAAACACGTTCAGTTGGAGTCCTTCCACCGGCTTGAGTTGCACAACTTGTCCCAATCCGGTTGCCACTCCGTCAACCACCACAACCTATACTGTTTTTGTAACCGGAAATTGCGCCAACGGAAAAGCAACCGTTACAGTGAATGTTACACAGCCCGGTCCGCCAACAGTATTTGCAGTCAATCCCACAATTTGCATTGGCAACTCAACCACATTAGGTGTCAATGGCGGAACTTCTTTTACATGGAGTCCTTCCACCGGTTTAAGTTGCACCAATTGTTCCAACCCGGTTGCTTCACCAACTTCTACCACTACTTACTCGGTTACTGTGAGCGGAGGAAAATGTGTGAACGGCTCAAACGCATTCACATTGAATGTAACAGGTCCGCCTGTTCCTTCTTCCGGTGGAAATCAAACCACGTGCTCTACCAGCAGCGTTGAACTTTCTGCTTCTGGCGGAACAGGATATTCATGGAGCCCTTCTTACGCGCTTAGTTGCACCAATTGCCCGAGCCCCATGGCAAGCCCGACCACCACCACAACTTATTATTTCACCGTTTCAAATGCAGCGCCCAATTGTTTTGCACTTGATTCGGTGGTTGTATATATCACAGGCGATTGTCCCGAAATTTATGTTCCCACCGGCTTTTCTCCCAATGGCGATAATCACAATGACCTGCTCACTGTTTGGGGTGACATGAAAGAAATGCATCTCGTGATTTACAACCGGTGGGGGCAAGTGGTGTTTGAAACCACCGACCAGAAAACAAGTTGGGATGGAACTTTCAACGGCTCGCCCGTTCAATCCGGAATTTACGCCTATAAATTCTCTGCCACAAGCAGCGAAGGAAAACCGGTTGTTCAATCCGGAAACATTACGGTAGTTCGATAACAGCCCTGGTTACGAATTACTAATTCTATAACGAATGTTACGAATTAAAACAAAAAGAAATTATGCTGCCTGCCTTGGATTCGTAACATTCGTATCCTATTCGTTAATTAGTAACCAGTGTATTTCCCAAGACATTCATTTCGCCCAACTTTCCGAAACTCCCTTATTAATCAACCCCGCTCTCACCGGTTTTTACGATGGCTATTATCGCGGCATTCTCAATTACAGAAACCAATGGCCCGCAATGGGAAAATCATTCAATACCTTCATGGGCTCTTTTGACATGCCCCTCGAACTCAAAAAGAAAAAAGGAGCAACCATCGGCTTGGGCGCTTATTTTTATTCCGACCGCGCGGGCGATTCCCATTTCGGAACCACCCAGGGAAATCTTTCCGCTTCCGGCATTCTCCCTCTTAATCCGAAAAGTAAAATTTCTCTCGGGCTCTCATGCGGTTTCGCCCAGCATAGTTTATCCCTTGCCGCCATTCAATGGCCCAATCAATACAATGGCTACACCTATGACCCAACCATCACTCCCAATGAACAAATCACCAGAACATCTTTTACCTATATAGATGTAGGCGCAGGTGCCAACTATGAATATCTCGATACGCATAACACCATTGAAGGAAAAAATGTAATTAAACTTAACGCAGGCGCATCCTTCTCTCATGCCACCATGCCTTCGCAGGACTATTCAAATTTCTCCGATGAAAATCTCTATTGGAAATTAATCGCCCACACTTCTCTTCGCTATGATTTTCCCGGAAGCCCAATCGGAATTGTTCCTTCAGCCATTTATATGATGCAAGGTCCCGCAAGCGAACTATTCTTAGGAACACTCCTTCGCTATAAAATCAATCAGGGAACAAAAGTTACAAACTTCTACACCGAATCCGCTTTCTCTGCCGGAGTTTTTTACCGCTACAAAGATGCCATCAGCCCGCAGGTCTATTTTGAATTTGCAAATTACGGCATCGGCATTTCTTACGATTTCAATATTTCCTCCTATGGCGAAGTAAAAAAATCTGCAGGCGGATTTGAAATCTCCATCAAGTATGCAAACATGAAAGGCGCACTCAGGAAAGGAAAAGAATAAATTTTTCGTTGGTTGCTCATTCGCAGATTCGTTATCCGTACAATTAAATACTTTTTTATATTTGCAAACTCTTCCTCAAAAAGAAAATACAGGTAAATGAAAAACTACTCTCTCCCTCTTTCCCTCTCTTTCAGAAAGAGAGGGATGTCCGCTCCGAAGAATTACGGAGTCCGTCATTTTGTGCGGACAGGACAGGGTGAGTTTCTCTCTCTCTCTCTCTCTCTCTCTCTACTATTTTTTCATTAGGATAATCAGGAGAACACATCTCCTTGTTTTTAAGAAAAGTTTCCAAAACATAATTGAACGTAACAATGACTCTGTAATGCGTTTTGCATTGCAGCGGCATTTTATTTTTTATTAACTCAAACAACAATTAAAACAAAACCAAAATGAAAAATTTTAACTTTACAAAAACATTAATGTTCGGAACGACAATGTTGCTAATGGCAAATGCAATCTTTGCTCAAACCGTACAATGGGCAGATTTTTATACAACAAATACCGATTACGATGAAGCATATGCAGTAACAGCAGGTGGAGATGCAAGAATATATGTTGCAGGATATACAGCAACTACGAAAGCAATGCTTATTTCATATCTCGCAGGTGGTACAAGAAACTGGGTTAAAACCTATGCTCCTGCAAATAGTCCTTATCTTGATAGATACAATGTAGTTAATACATTTGGTTCGGGAACTTCAATTCATATTTATGCAGCAGGCACTCATGAAGCAAACACAACGAATAGTTATGATGCTATTATATCAAAATATGACCAAAGCGGAAATCTGATTTCTCCATTCCCTGTGCTATGGAATAGATCGGGAGGAGGAGATGATAAGGCAACTTTAATTGCCCTAGACGCTTCTGAGAATATTTACATTTGCGGAACCAGCAGTCAAAACGGAGGAGATATTATTATTGTTAAATATAATTCTTCAGGAGTTAAACAATGGGAAACTTCCTATAACAGTTCAGGCATCCAGAATGATGTTCCAACATTCATGAAATTATCCGGCAGTTATCTTTATATTTCAGGCATTACCACCGTGAGCAGTCCCAATACAGTTGCATTTGTAAAAAAAGTAGATATAAGCAATGGATCAGTCGTATGGACTTATCCATTTGATAATAATTCAACCGATGCCGATAACCTTTATGCTTTAGATGTTCTTACGTTACAGACCGGAAAATATATCTATGCAGTTGGCTCAACAAAAAACTCTACGCTCGATGCTGTACTTTTAAAGATTGACGATACGGGGAGTTTGCTTTGCCATGATTACTATGATGGACCAAATGCTTTAAGTGATGAATTTTATTCTATAGCAACACAAGCGCCCACTAACGGACCTGAAATATATGTTACAGGCGGCAGCCAAACATCATCATCCTGTGCCACCGGCTGGGATTATACAACTATAAGATACAATGATTGTGCTACCCGTTCATGGGTTAAATCTTATCCGGGACACAACCCCACATGCGGCTGCCCCGCTGTTACAACCAAAGCAAAAATGATTCTAATAAGTCCTTATAGCGGGAAAATATTTGTCACAGGCGATACTTATTGTTATGTGAACGGAATGGACGAATCAACCGTTCGTTATACTCCTTCGAACGGAACACAGGAATGGGCTGATACTTATGATAGGGGTTTTGTTAATAATGTTGCTAATCAAACTGCTGATAAATTTCCTATGGCTATAGGCGCAACGAATAATTGCGGAAGTGAGGCTGTTTATATTACAGGTTGGTCACAAGAATCTTCTAGCAGCGGTAAAGATGCTACAACCTATCAATATGATGTTTCCTGTTGTCCAGGTTGCGGTGGTCCGAGTGGAGGAAGATATATGACTCCAAATGAACCTACAAGAACAGAAAAAGAAATATCAGTTGCAGGACTATATCCTAATCCTTTCAGTCAATCCGCTACCTTCAAATTTGCTGGTGAAACCATTTATCCTAATTCTTCGTTAATAGTATATGATATGTTCGGCAAAGAAATGAAACGGATTGAAAACATTAATACGAATGAAGTGCAAATAAATCGAGACGAGATGAAAAGCGGAATATATTATTATCGCTGTATTCAAGGTGAAAATGTTTTATCATCAGGAAAATTTATAATTACTAACTAACATTAACCTGTCCCGCACATAAATTATGTGCGGGACAAAAAAAAATAAAAATATGAAAACACTATTTACACTTTGCTTTTATGTTGGCTTAATATTTCATTCTTTTAGCCAAGCAGTAACTTGTACTGTAACCTGTGGGTGTACTTCATGCTTTGGAATGTGTGATGCTTCAGCAACAATAAATGTAATAGGAGGAACACTTCCATATACATATTTTTGGTCTGGTGGAACTACTACCTCAGCGGCATCAGGACTTTGTCCAGGGACTGTAACCTGTACAGTTACTGACGCTATGGGCAATTTCGCATGGGATTCCTGTTTCATTTGCCAACCTTCTGCTCTTAGCAATTCCGTTACGCCTACAAATTCTTCCTGCACAACTTGCAATAATGGCTCTGCCACAGCAACAGCAAACGGAGGCAGCCCTCCCTATACATACTCATGGAGCAACGGGCAATCAACCCAAACGGCAACAGGGCTTTCTCCGGGCACTTATACTATAATCATTGCAGATTCGCATGGCTGTAATAATACAACAACAATTACTATTACATCTGCAAGCGGCATCGATGAACTAAGTTTTGAAAATATTATTTCTATTTATCCCAATCCTACAAACGGAATCTTTTCAATTCAATCTTCAGAAAAAATTTCTTCAATAGAAATTTATAGTGTTCTCGGAGAAAAAATTTATTCTTCAACTCATCAACTCAATAACTCAATAACTCTTGACCTTTCTGCAAAGCCCAACGGAATTTATTTCCTTCAATTAAGAACGGAGCAAGGCACAGCAACTAAAAAAATAATCATACAAAAATAATTTTCAAATTTTCAAATTAACGAATCTTCAAATTAATCCTCTATGAACAACATCCAGCACAACCAACTCGACATGTTCCGCGCAGTATCGCTCCATGCATCCACCTATCAGAATATAACAAACTCCATCAGCGCCTTCGCAAACGGCATCAACGCCCTCAATGCAAAAATTGCCTCCATCGAACAAACCTCAGGCGAACAAGCCCAAGCCCTCACAGGCGCAGCAAAAGATAAAAGCGCCTTCCGCACCACGCTCATTGACATGACTTACGCATCCATCACACCCGTAAAAGCATTCGCCCTCGCAAACAATAACCAAACCCTCGCAGCCCAAATGAAATATTCCCCCTCCGATTTAAAAAGAATTCAGGACGACCAAATCGGGCAAATTGCACAAAACCTTTTAAACATCGTAACCCCGCTTCTCCCTCAACTTTCCGCTTACGGAATCACACAAGCCACACTCAATTCATGGCAGGGCGCAATAAATAATTACATGCCCAGCATTGAAAAACCCCGAAACGCAATCGCCCACCGCACCACTTTAACAACCGACCTCTCCGACCTCTTCACCGAAGCAAACACCATTCTCAAAAATACGTTGGACGCAACCTCCATCACCTTCAAAACTTCCGCATCCGATTATTACCGCGATTATAAAAAAGCCCGCGAAATAATTGACACCGGAAAAGGACACACACGCATCAAAGGAAAATGCACACATGCCCTAACAGGTTCTGCAATCTATAATGTAAAAGTCCGCGTAAACGAACAAGCAATCGAAACCAATTCAGATGTAGACGGGCTTTACGAACAACATCTCAAACCCGCAACAGTAACCTGCACCATATCTGCCGATGGATTCCAAACTCAAACAACCCCTCCCTTTGCAGTAGACAGAGGCGCAACCCTCACAAAGGACTTCGCCCTCACGCCCGCACCTTAGAAAAACATCAGCCCATAACCTGCAAGGTCTTACCCGAACCTTGCAGGTTTTATATTTTATCTCTATCAGCCCATAACCTGCAAGGTCTGCCCCGAACCTTGCAGGTTTTATATTTTATCTGTGTTAATCTGTGCAATCTGTGGCTATTAGTGAAAATTAGAGCAATTCATCTCTCGCAAACCCCGCTCGAAGTCAAACAAACGCCATTTCAATCGAAACAAACGCTGCTTCATCTCTCGCAAACCCCGCTTCAACCTTCGCAAACCCCATCTTGACCGCCACAAAGGCAATCTCGACTGCCGCAAAGGCAGCTTTAACCTTCGCAAAGCCCATCTCATCTCTCGCAAACCCAATCTCGACCTTCGCAAACGCCATTTGAACCCTCGCAAACCCCATTTCAACCATCGCAAACCCCATCTGAATGAAAACAAATGCCATTTCAATCGAAACAAAAGCCATCTGTACGAAAACAAACACCATTTGAATCGAGTATAACCTGCAAGGTCTGCCCCGAACCTTGCAGGTTTTATTTCAAACTCCTCTCTTAGTGCATTTATTCGCAGATTCGTAAAAGATTCGCTATCCGTACCAGCCGCAACAAGATTCGTTACCTCGTTACCAGCCAGGTTCGCTATTCAACAACTATCCTGAACCGCAAATCACGCCTCGCCTGCAAGCAATACGGCACCACAATCGAAGCATCCACCACCAGCGTTTCAATATTTTTCAACTCGCAAATAGAATTCGGAAACCCAAGCATCGCACCGCTCCCCGCCACATTCAATTCAACCAGATGAGAAAGTTTCCCAACCTCCTCCGGCAGTTGCTTCAGCCGGTTTCGCCCTATAATAAGGAAACGAAGTTCCGAAAGATTCCCCAGCGAAGCAGGCAATGAGGTGAGATGATTCCGCCCAACCGAAAGCGTCACTAATGAATTATCATTCCCCAGTTCCGCAGGCAGTTCAGATAAATTATTCCCATCCAGCGTCAGCGTTTCAAGCACCCGCAACTCGCCCATCTCCTTCGGAAGTTCTTCCAGTTCGTTGTACGAAACATTCAGATGCTTCAGTTTTTCCAGATAACCGATTTCCGCAGGAAGTTTTTTCAACTTGTTCCCGCTCAGCGAAAGCACCTCAAGGTTTCCAAGTTTCCCAATCTCCTTCGGAAGCGAATCCAGCCCGCACTTATAAATCTTCAACTCCCTCAGGTTTTTCAACTTCCCTATCTCAGGCGGAAGCGAATGCATTTTGCACCGGCTGATTGTAAGTTTAGTCGCCTCATTCGGATGCGCAAGCGCCTTATCTAAATTTTTACACGTGGAACACGAGAGAAACAAAAACAAAAATGCAATAACACCGCTCTGCATTATTGCATTTAAAAGATAGTTGTCTGTTTTGATTGGTATATTGGTATGAATTAGTATTTAGTAGGGTTCATCTTTGTAATCATTTTCAGATTTCTGTTCATCATTTCACCGCATCATTCCCTTCCGCATTCTCATCCTTCTTTTCCTCCTCAGTTTTTCCCTCTCCGCTCAATCCCAAAAACTCTTCCTTCCGCTCTTCTTGAAGTTCATCAGATATTTTTGGAAGTTCAGGAACCTCACCTTTCACTTCTTCTACAATAATTTGAGTTGAAGCTTCAGCATCCATCTCCGCTTCCACAATTGTCTCCGCATCACCAATCGCATCGCTCACAGAAATATTTTCTTCATTTGACTCTTCTGGAATAATTGTAACTGCTCCGGAAATAATCTCTCCCCCTTCGGGGGAGTCGGAGGGGGCCGGAGAAACAGTCAGCATTTCCTTCGCCTCAATTTTTCCTCCGCTCATATATTCTTCCAGTTTTTGTTTGCCCATCCGCGTGCGGAAGAAACTCATCGGAGTGTAGTTTATATTTTTATCCTTCCCGCGAATCAGCATATGCAGATACCACTCGCTTTCACTGTACGAGCCGAACGGTTTTGGCGTCATCGTCAGCAACTGATAGCCGAACATCTTTGCAATCTCCGGGAACAAACCAAAATTTGTATCATCAATGTTCGACAACTCTTCAATGATGATAAACCTTACACCCGCGCGGTTCTTATCCCGCTGAATCACCGACATTCTTCCAATGCACAAAAGCGCAAGAGCCGTGTACGCCTCGCCCCCCGAGCCCGGATAGCGCGCGCCAAGTTCATCGTACAATCCCACGCGCAGTTCAAAATAAAATTTCGGGTCCAGCAAATCAGAAATCTCGCAATCGCCTACTTCGCTCAGCGTCTTCGCTATGGTAAGAATCAACTTCTCTGGCGAAACTTCCGCCTCGGAGTCAGCCGTAATGAAAAGTTTTGCCGACAACCGCTGATGCTTCGCGTGCTCGCGCATCCTGCGAATCCAATCAATCGTAATGTCGCGCCTGTCATTAAAGTCCACCTGAAAATTATACACCCCGCTTATTCTGTTTTCCTTGAAGAAGAAGTTCAATTCGGTAATCAGTTTTCGAAAAGCAGTGTATTGCGTCTCCACTTTCTTGAACACATCGAGAATAATCGTCAGTTGCAGGTCGCCAAACTTCTTCAACTCTTCATTCAGCCGCTCAAGTTCCGGACCAAGTCCCTCCAGTCCTAATTTTCCGCAGAGAATATTTACCAGCGTGCGGAAATTATATTTATCCATCACCAACTCAGGATTTCTATTTCCCTTCGTCTCCTCAAATGTTTCCGCCACGCGCGTAAATTCCTCGTGATACAATTCTAAAAGTTCCTCGCTCTTCTTCTCCAGCCGCTCAATAATAGTTTCATTCAGTTCAATCGTAATCAGATTCGCCTCAAACACAATTCCTGTTTCCCCTTCCAGAATTTGTTTCTTCTCATTGAAAACAGCAAGCGCTTCTTCCATCTGTTGTTTGTAAACGGGCTCGCTGCTTCTGAATCCGCGCAGTTCACCTTCAGCAGCAATTATATATTTCTCCGAAAATATCTTCTGCTCGTTCTGTGTTCTTATTTTTGCTTCGTATGAAATTTTATTTTCATCGAGCAGTTCAATTTCTTTTTTCGAATGGTCTTCGGCAACTGCTTCCAAATCCATACTGCTTTCCAATCGCAACTTGGTAAATTCATATTCGCACGAATCAAGCCCTTGCTTTGCCGAATTCATTTTGTTGCGTATGTCCGATTGCTTCTTCGCAAGTTCAATGGCTTCATTATCGAGCGAAGAAAATTCCGTTTGAAGCGTTTCGAGTTTCTGTAAATCATTCCAATGCTCCTTAAGGAGAGCAATTTTTTCTTCGTTCAGCGAATTATCAATCGCATAATTCTCGATTGACTTCTTCTTCCTATATATATCAGAAAGTTCCTGGTTGAAACCAATCGCTGTAAGTTCATCCGACAAACGCTGAATCGCGTTCAACTCCTCATGCGCTTCTTCAAGTTCCGTCTTAATCGCCTTAGTATCCTTTTCAAGAACAGTTTTCAGGTTCTTTGTGTTCGTGAAGCGCTGCTTCTTTATAATAGGAACAAACTCGCGCAGTTCACCAAACGCAATCCATATCCCATCTTCATCCTTTTCAAATGAACTTAAAAGCGCGGAAGGATTTTTTATATATCGCGTTCCCGTTTCAACCTGTTCGGGTTTTGAAACAGGCAGTTCTTTCAGATACATTAAAACTGTTTCCTGTTCTTTTGTGAGCGGTTTGTTGTGTTGAATCGCCCAGTGGAAAAAAGAATCATCTCGTGTTCCTTCAAAAAGTTCAACCAGCGTTTCAAGTTCCTCAATTTGCTGAGGAAGTTCACTTAGTTTTTCATTATAATGTTTCGAAGCCGTCTGATAATCTTCCTTCGCCCATTCCGAAGTTTCAAAATCAGAAAAAGAATAAAGAGAAAGAATTTTATTCAGGTTATTCTTCTTCTCACGAAACGATTCCTGCTCCTTGAACTTCTTTTCAATCTTTTCAATGCTCTTATATTCTTCCGCAATCGGAGCAAGCGAAGAGAGAAGATTAATCTTATCGCGAAGAATTCCCGCTTCTTCCTGTCGTTTTCGGATTGTTTCATCGCTGAAGTCCTTCAGAAGCGTTTCATATTTCCCTCGCATCAACTGGCAAACCTTCTGCAGGTTTGTATAGCAGTGAAAAAGTTCTTCAGTGGTTTTCTCCAGTTCATTTTTCTGGCGAAGTAAATTCTTTGTGGAAGTTTCAATCTGCTTTGTATTGTTCTCGTGCCGGTTTAATGCATCCTGATAACGGTTATGCGTGAACGTTGCATTCGATTTCAGAAACTCTTCGCGCGCCTGCGTGCTCTTGCGGTGAGTTTCGAGCAGCGCCAACAATTTTTTTTGCTTCTGCTGAAGTTCCTGCGTGTGAAAATAATTTTCTCTATACTGTTTAATCAAACTATGCAGTTGGTCTTTCTGCTCTTCAAACGTACGCTTGATTTCTTCGTTGTCTTCAAATAAAAAGTTCTGCAAACTTTTCGAATTAGTAATGTCTAAAGATTTCGCTCGCGCGAAACTTTGAATCACTTTCGCATATGTTTTCAGATTATCCGGCTTCGTCAGATTCACAGGCAGAATATTATTCTTGTACATCAAATCATAGTACTTCATAATTCCTTCCGTCTGGAAAAAATCTTTCATAAACAATCCGTGCTTCTCCTTAAAATGTTTCGCAAGTTCACGCAAATCGAAAATAGTTTTGTTATCAGCGAGAAAATCTTCCGGATGAAGCGGACGACTGAATGGAACTAATCCTCCGCCTTCAAAATTATTTCCCGCCTGCACGATGAACGGGCGCACGGGAATGCGCGGAGTTTTTGAAATGTAAACTCCGATGGTTAGAAACTGTCCTTGCTTGCGCTCAATATTCAGAAACGCATACGCATACTGAATATATTCTTTGTTGAGCGGAATTCCTTCCACCCGCCTTTCGTCTTTGCCGATTCCTTCAGTGCCCGGCTTCCACATATCGCGTCTCGGCACAATCACGAGCTGCATCAAATCCGCGATGATGGATTTTCCAAGCCCGTTTCCTCCTGTGAAATCCGTGCGCACAGGATGAAAAAGATATTCGGAGTTGTAGTGCTGCCTCACACCCACGGTGCAGAGCGAATAAATTCTGGGGAATGTTGTTGCCATAATTATTTTCTCAGTTATGCTGGTAAATTATTATCTAAATATTCTGTTAAGAGTTCCACGTTATTAATTTCCGTCTGGTAAAGTTTTGCAATGCGGTCGATGCTCGGCATAATTTCAAAATGAAGTTCTTCATAACTTATCCAGCGAATCCATCCCATTCGTTCGCAAACTTGCAGTGTGCGCTCGATTTTTTTTCGCACATCTTCTTTTTCCTGCGGAGTGTAATTGCGTTTTGCATCTCCGTATAAAAGTTTTTGCCAGAGTTCTTTGTTCTCGCCTTCTTCAATGATGTAAAGCAGTTCGTCCCATTTTACTTCTTTGTTCTCGAAAAATTTTTCTTTGTAAAGATTCAACAGGAGAATTGCAAAAATCACAAGGCGGTCATCGAGCGCGTAAGTTCTGTCATAGCCAAATTTTCCTTTGTTGCCTTCTTCCGGAAAATCCAAAAAGAAATATGCTTCGCGGTCGTTGTATTCTTTTTTCAAAATCATTCCCAGAAGTTCGGAGTAATAGCGCGCAAGACCCTTGTCGAAATAATCATTCACAAAATCCCACAACTTGAAATCATTTCCGAAATTCTGAATGTGTTTTCCGCTTCTTAGGGCGAAATCGGTGTCGGCAAAAAATTTTCTCGCCCGCTCCGAATTCAGAAATTCATAGGTGTAGTTGTATTCGTAGTTGTCGGTTGTTGCTACTTGTTCATCCATATTTATTGTTCTTTATTTTGATTTTGTTCCTGTGGTGTAATTTTAAATTTCCAAATTGCTACGTTTGAACTCAGCGGCATTATAAGTTTCTTCTCGATTTCGATTTGAACATCTTCGCGGTTTTTATATTCGTCAATCAGCCCGAAGCAAACATCAATCGGCACTTCGAGGTTTTGTTCCTTGTCAATAATTTTATTCATCCACTGTTCGAAAATCACCTGGCGGCCAAGTTCAATTTCTCCGCGCAGGTTTTCCAGCCACTTGATTGTATTTTCCTGTCTTGCGAGTTGTTTCATTTTTTCCTGTTCAGTTAATCGCTTGTATTCTTCGTCTTCCTGGTAAAACGGTGATTCCATTTTATGATACTCCGCAAAATCAACCATCGGCACAAACCAGAATTTATCGCGGTGATATGGAATTTCTTTTTTGTGAATGCTCGAAGGAAGAACAACTTTTTGTTTTCCATCGGGAGTTTCAACCAACTTGCTTCCTTTCAGAAGTAGTAGTAAAAATTTTTCTATGCGAAGTTTGTATTGCTGCTTATAGCGAAGATTATCATAGAGAGATTTTAACCGCGTGCGCGCTTGCTGGATTTTATCATTGATGCTCAGTACGCGGCTGTCAATGTTCTCGAAGAAAGATATTACTTCGTTGTAAATCCTGTCATACTGCTCCCATTCCTCGCGGGAATTTTTAAAAGTGAGTTCAGCATTTTTTATTTTATCAATCACATCCTGTTTGAAGTTGAGCGCCTGCGTGATGCCTTCGATTTGTTTTCCGAGTTGCTCGAAGATGATGAGGAACTGCGAGATCATTTCTTTCGGGTTCTCCACATTCGGCTTCAGCAAAACTCTGAGTTCAGAAACTTTTTTGTCTACGAAGCGCTGGAGATTATCCGTGTGCGCCATAATAAATTTCTTCGAAGCATTGTAGTGATGCGCATACCAATAATTGAAGTTGTCAATGTTGGTCACGTCATCTTCCTGCACGGGAAGCGTGCGCCTGAAAGTGTGAACGAGTTCAAGATTTTCATAGTTGGGAGAAACTTCGTTCAGTAAAAGTTTTGTAAAATCTTTTGCAAACACAGTGAGCTCATAGCGGTATTCTTCTCCAAGTTTGAGCGTAGTGTAAAAATGCTGGCTGAGGCGTTTCGAAATATTTTCTTTCTGAATTCCGCGTTCGCGTTTTAACATTGCCGTGACTTCATCCACTGCATCTTCAAAATCTTTCTGCGAAAAAATTTCGTCTATCTCCTTGTTTTCAATTTTTGCCTGAAGATTGAGCAGAAGAAAAATAGTTTCCACATCGCGCGGAATCAGGTAATCGAAATCACCCGCAATGGTTTCAAAAAGTTTTTCTTTATCTGTTTGTGTCATATTTTTATTTCGCCTTTGAAAACAAATGTTGCCGGGCCTTCGAGCCAAATATCGTTGAATGAATTGCCATTTCCTCTATGAAAACGCACGGTTAATTCACCGCCCAATGTTGATATCTTGCAGTGGTTTTCCGCTGTAGAAATTCCTTTGACTGCAGACGCGAGAGCAGTCGCAGTCACTCCCGTTCCACAGGAGAGAGTTTCATCTTCCACACCGCGCTCGTACGTGCGCACGAAAATGCTTTTTCCATTTTTCTCCGCGAAGTTTATGTTCACACCTTCTTTGCTGAACCTCTCGCTGTAACGAATTCTTTTTGCTTCGGAAATTATTTCTGCGCTCTTGACTCCTTCAGTAAATTTTACATAGTGCGGAGAGCCGGTATTCAGCAAATAATAATTTTCATCCTCTTCAATATTTTTTACATCGCGCATTTTTATACCGATAATGTCCCCTTTAATTTTTGCTTCGTGAATTCCATCTGTAGCAATAAAAGTTGTTTCAGACTTTTTAATTACTTTCAGTTCTTTCGCAAACACCACAATGCAACGGCTTCCGTTTCCGCAGAAGGAACTTTCGTTGCCATCGGAATTGAAATAAACCATTTCGAAATCGAATCCCTTTTTATTCTGAAGCAACATCAAACCATCCGCGCCAATTCCAAATCTTCTATGGCATAAATGCGCAATCTTCTTTGTGTTCAATTTCACTTTCAACTTGCGATTGTCAATGATGATGAAATC
This sequence comes from Bacteroidota bacterium, assembly GCA_016195025.1. Taxonomy (NCBI): domain Bacteria; kingdom Pseudomonadati; phylum Bacteroidota; species Bacteroidota bacterium. The sequence continues at coordinate 38,993 of JACQAL010000076.1, forward strand.
ATTCCCTGTACCGTGATATTTATAAAATTCAAATTTCATTTCAGTTTCGCAATTACAGAAGCGTCTGTTACTTTTTCAAATTGCTTGAACTCGTCTGTAAAATATAATTTATAAAAATTTTGGTTATGTTTCATATAGACATTTTCTTCCAGATGAAAAAGTTTTATGTTTTCATCCGAATTTATTCCGTACAAAACAATTTTGTTTTTTGTCATCTTATATCCCTTGTAATTAATCGGTGATTGCCAGAATTCTACTTTCAACGATGAAGCGCTCTTCGTATTTTTTATTCCGCTCACTTTTTCCAGAAGAGAATCCGAAGGATTGCTTTCTTCATTTTGCAGGTTCACTACCTGAAAATTTTTTGTGCCAAGCAATTCATCCTTTCTAACTATGAAATTTTCTGAAGTGTTTTCATTCTGAACAATCGCAGAAGAATCTTTTAGGAGAGAATCCGCCTCAGCCATCACTCGTTTGATGGGAACTTCGCGGGAATATTTTTGCGCCAGCAGTTCGGCAGAGTTCATAGAATTTTTTCCGGTGTCTTTTCCAATGTATTTTTTTATGTCCGTTTTATTTTTTTTCTCTTCAGTTATGTTTGGTTGCTGCTGAATGATGATGGTGTCTTTTTTCGATGAACTGAAAACATTCACTTTTTTCAGAATGTCATCCATTTTGAAAATAAAGAACCCGGCACCTGCCAGCAATCCCAAAACGAGTCCTAAAAAGAACAATAATGACTTATTTGAAGCCGACATTTTGACAATCTTTTCCGCCTGAAAATTCTATAGCAAATCAGATTTCCGCAAAGTTATTTTAATAGAACTCTTAAATCAAAGGTTTTTAACATATGTTAACAAAAGAATTCGAAAAGAATTTCTTAGATTCACAAATGAAATCCCCTAGGAGAAATTGAATTGCCAAAAACTGCCTTGTTCTATTAAAAAATGTTAAACTTCTTGCCTAAATAAAACTTTGGCAGAATCTTTGCGTTATCAATGCGACAATACAAAACAAAAACTAAAAACACATAAATATGAAACGTATCGTATCAATTTTTTTCGTAGCGCTGCTCGGTGGAGTTGGCGCGCTGACCATTGACCATTTTGTCAATAAAAATCAAACTTCAATCAATGCAGCTCTTCCTGCGAATTATCAGGTAAAGTTTGCCAACTTCAATGGAATGGTTCCTGAAAATGTTTCAGGAGATTTCGTGAAGGCGTCAGAAATTTCTTTGCCTGCCGTAGTGCACGTGAAAACCGAATACGCTCCTCAGCAGCAAGACCAATTTTTCTTTTCTCCTTTTGGCTGGGGACAAAATGTTCCACAGTCGAGGCCGCAAATGGGCTCGGGATCGGGCGTGATAATTTCCGGTGACGGATATATTGTAACAAACAATCACGTGATTGATGACGCGCAAAAAGTGGAAGTGACTTTATATGACCACCGAACTTACAAGGCGAAAGTGATTGGCAAAGATCCTTCGACTGATATTGCGCTTCTGAAAATTGATGAGGCCAATCTTCCTTACCTATTATATGGCAACTCTGACAATGTGAAAGTAGGCGAATGGGTTCTTGCGGTTGGAAATCCTTTCAACCTCACTTCAACTGTTACTGCGGGAATCGTTAGTGCGAAGGCGCGCAACATAAATATTCTGAACAGCGACCCTGACAGAAATTTTTTTCCTGTCGAATCTTACATTCAAACGGATGCTGCTGTGAATCCCGGAAACAGCGGTGGCGCACTTGTGAATACACAGGGTCAACTTGTTGGAATAAATGCTGCGATTGCTTCCAACACCGGCTCATATACCGGATATTCTTTTGCAGTGCCTGTGAATCTCGCAAAGAAAGTTGTGAACGATTTGATTGAATTCGGAAAAGTTCAACGTGCGTTTCTTGGCGTGAGCATTCGCGATATTGATTCAAAACTTATTGAGGAGAAAAAACTGAAAAGCACGAAAGGAGTTTACGTGACTGGAATTTCAAAAGAAGGCGGAGCGCACGAAGCAGGAATTCAGGAAGGCGACCAGATTCTGAAAATAGGAGAAGTGCCGGTTGAAAATGCTTCTGAACTTCAGGAACAAATTTCGCACTACCGCCCGGGCGATAAAGTTTCTGTGTCTTTGAATCGCGAAGGAGAAGACAAAACTATTCTTGTCGCACTGAAAGATAAAAGCGGAAACACAATGCTTGCGAAAACGGAAAAGAACGAAGTGCTTTCAATTCTTGGCGCAACCTTCGAGCCGATTACAGAAACAGATATGAAAAAACTCGGAATCAATAGTGGAGTAAAAATTACTTCGCTCGATGCAGGAAAACTTCGCAGCGCGGGAATTAAAGAAGGTTTCATAATTACGAACATTGACAAGAAGAAAATTTCTTCGCTCAATGATGTGAAACTTGCGCTCGAGAATAAAGAAGGCGGAGTTTTGATTGAAGGAATTTATATAAACGGAATGAAATCATATTATGCTTTTGGACTTTAATAGTATATTCTAAACCAAGTATATATATTGATTAAATAAATAGAAGAATTATATTAGAAAATAAAGCACCTAGTCAGCGAAAATAAAAAGATAGAAAAGGCGTAACTTTGTGCACCTTTTCGCGTAATAAGAGCGAACTTAAAAACAAAAAACAATTTATGAGACAACTTAAGATAACAAAATCGATAACGAATCGTGAGAGTGCATCGTTGGATAAATACCTGCAGGAAATCGGACGCGAAGGATTGATTACGGCAGAAGATGAAGTGGCTTTGGCGAAACGAATTAAAGAAGGCGAGCAAGCAGCATTAGAATCTCTTGTACGCGCTAATCTTCGTTTCGTAGTTTCTGTTGCAAAGCAATATCAGAACCAGGGATTGAGTTTACCTGATTTAATTAACGAAGGAAATCTCGGACTTATCAAAGCTGCAAAACGTTTTGATGAAACGCGCGGATTCAAATTTATTTCTTACGCAGTATGGTGGATTCGCCAGTCCATTCTCCAGGCGTTGGCAGAACAGTCGAGAATTGTTCGCTTGCCGCTGAATCAGGTTGGCGCGCTGAATAAAATGAATAAAACTTTTTCCAAACTGGAACAAAGTTACGAGCGTGAACCCACCGCAGAAGAAATCGCAAAGGAGTTGGATATTCCGGAAGATAAAGTTGCAGACACGCAGCGCGTTTCCGGAAGGCACGTTTCAATGGATGCGCCTCTTCCCAATGCGGAAGAAAATTCTCTGGCAGATTTGCTCGTGAATAAAGACGCGCCCAATGCTGATTTTTCTCTTATCACAGAATCACTGAGAAGAGAGATTGACCGCTCGCTTTCAACGTTGACAGACAGAGAGCGCGATGTAGTGAGATTATTTTTCGGATTAGGTGAACATCCGCACGGATTAACGCTCGAAGAAATAGGAGCGAAGTTTGACCTCACGCGCGAACGCGTTCGCCAGATAAAAGAAAAAGCAATACGAAGATTGCGCCACAATTCGAGAAGCAAATTATTAAAAGCATATCTCGGATAGTGTTGAAAAAATGAAAGCAAATTTTTCAGCCCGCAAAGACCAAAAATTACATCTTTGCGGGCTTCTTTTTTAATAGTAACTTAACACCAAAAATATGTCAATCGAAACTCTTACTAAACCAACTTCCGCTATGAAAAACGGCTACGAGTCAGAACTTAATGATTGGATTAAACAGGAAAAAGCCGCCATTGAATTAATCAGCATTATTGGAAATCTCTGGTTTGAAAAATCCATTGAGTTAATTCTTTTTCACAACGAACTCCGCGACCACAGCAGCAGCAAACTTTTGAATCTTCATCTCTACGCGAAGAATGTGGTGAAGCAACCCATCACAATTTTGGATACGCTTCTTGTTGCCCGTGAAATTCAAAAATTAGATTTATCTCCTTCGAGAATTGATATCGGCAAACTTGCTTCGGAATGGATTTCTGAAAAATCTGTTTATGGAAATAACAGTTCACAATTCATCACAGATAAATTAAAAGGTTTTATCGGGAAAGATAAACTTGTGCTGAAACCGAAAGATGTTGTGCTCTATGGTTTCGGACGAATCGGCCGAATTGCAGCACGCGAACTCACAGCGCAGGCAGGAAAAGGAGAGCAGCTTCGCCTTCGCGCAATTGTTACGCGCGGATATTCCGATGCTGATTTAGTAAAGCGCGCTGATTTGCTCCGCACAGATTCTGTTCACGGCCCCTTCCCCGGAACTGTGACGGAAGATTTCCAAAACAAAGCGCTCATCATCAACGGGCATACAGTGAAAATGATTGCCGCAAATAATTTTGAAGAGGTGGATTATACTTCCTACGGAATTCAGGATGCGCTTCTGATTGATAATACGGGAACCGTTCGCGACAGAGCAGGACTCGGCAAACATCTTCTCGCAAAAGGAATTTCAAAAGTTCTTCTCACTGCTCCGGGCAAAGGCGATATTCCGAATATTGTTTTCGGAGTGAACCACGAAAAGTTTGACATAAGCAATGAGAAAATATTTTCTGCCGCATCGTGCACCACCAATGCAATCATTCCTATTCTGAAAGTGATTGAACAATCGCTCGGAATAAAGAACGGGCACATTGAAACAGTTCACTCTTACACTAACGACCAAAACCTTCTCGACAACTATCATAAAAAATATCGCAGAGGACGTTCTGCTCCTTTGAATATGGTGATTACGGAAACAGGAGCATCAAGCGCAGTGGCAAAAGTTATTCCTTCTTTAAAAGGAAAACTCACAGCAAATTCCGTTCGTGTTCCCACTCCGAATGTTTCTCTTGCTATTCTCCATCTCGAAGTCGGAAAAAAAGTTTCCAAAGAAGAAGTGAACGAAGTAATACGCCAGGCCGCTCTTCACAGCGAACTCGTTGAACAAATTCAATATTGTTTTTCGAATGAACTTGTTTCCACCGATGTGATTGGAAATCCTTGTCCCGCTGTTTTTGATTCGCAAGCGACCATTGTTTCCGAAGATGGAAATCGTGTGGTGCTTTACGTTTGGTATGATAATGAATATGGCTATACCAAGCAGGTTTTCCGCCTTGCAAAGCATTTGGCGGAAGTGATTCGCCTGAGATATTACTAAGGTGCAGATAACCGATTTACTCAGACTTTCTAATAATAATTTTAATTATATCCGTAAATTTTTACATTCATTAGTATATTAGCATAATCCATTAGTCCAGTGGCTGAAATGGAAACACTGACAAAAAAAAATAACCTTTCCGTTGAAGAAGGAATGCTGCTTCCGCTGATGGAAGAATTTTTTTCCATTCAGGGAGAAGGATTCAATACCGGTAAGGCAGCGTACTTTATTCGCATTGGCGGCTGCGATGTGGGCTGTCATTGGTGCGATGTAAAAGAAAGCTGGGATGCGGGCATTCATCCGCTAACTGAAACAAAAAAAATTGTTGAGAATGTTTTCAACTCTTCTGCGAAAGCGGTGGTGATTACAGGCGGAGAGCCGTGCATGTATAATCTTTCTTATCTCACAAAAGAGCTGAAGAAAAAAAGGATTCAAACTTTTCTTGAAACATCGGGTGCATACGAAATTACTGGCGAGTGGGATTGGATTTGTCTTTCTCCTAAAAAAAACAGGAAAGTGCTGAATGAAAACTTTTCTAAAGTGAACGAATTAAAAATAATTGTTTACAATAGAGATGATTTTCACTTTGCCGAAGAACAAACTTCAAACTCCAAACTCCAAATTCCGAACTTATTTTTACAACCTGAATGGAGCCGCAGAGAAAAAATACTTCCGCTTATTGTAGAATATGTTCAGCAAAATCCACAGTGGAGAATATCATTGCAAACACATAAATATATTGGCATTCCTTAGGAATGAATATTGATTATTAATTTTATGATTAGAAAAATTTTCGCTGCTTGTTTCTTTCTTGCTTCTTTCTCTCTCTGCTTTGCGCAGCCAACCTATTCTTCCAAAAATAAAAAAGCAATCAGCAATTACGAAGAAGCGCTGAAATATTATGACGGAAGAAATCTGGAAGCCGCAAAAGAATATCTCGATAAGGCGCTCAAAGAAGATGCACACTTTGCGGAAGCGCACACGATGATGGCATATATCTACAGCGATTTGAATAAACCCGAAAAAGCAATTCTCTCTATAAAAAAAGCAATTGAAATCAACCCGGAATTTTTTCATGGAAATTATTTTACGCTCGCGCAATTGCAAATTCAGGTGACGGATTACAAAGGCGCAAAAGAAAATTACGAGAAGTTTCTGCTGAAGCCATCTGAAAATGCCGAGATGAATAAACTGGCGGAACTCGGAATTAAGAATTGTGATTTTGCAATTCCCGCTATGGAAAATCCTGTTCCCTTCAAGCCGGTGAATGCAGGCGATGGAATTAATTCTCCAAGCGATGAATATTTTCCTTCCATCACTGCCGATGAACAAATGTTTTTATTTACCCGAAAAGTTCCGCGCAAAGATGGCGAAGGCAAGCAGGAAGATTTTTATGTGAGCGAAAAAATTCCCGATGGAACATGGGGAACTGCCTACAGCATCGGACCGAAAATAAATACAGAAGGAAACGAAGGAGCGCCTTGTCTTTCTCCCGATGGTCAGCTTTTATTTTTTGTGGCGTGCGAGAGCGATTACGGTTATGGCGCAGGTCGGCAGGGCTACGGTTCGTGCGATATTTTTTATTCCTTTAAAAATGGAAATGACTGGAGCGCTCCGCAGAATGCCAGCTCGCCTTTAAATTCCAGATGGTGGGAAACACAGCCGAGTTTTTCTTCCGATGGAAAAACACTTTACTTCATTCGGGGAATTATGAACTCGAAAGGAAAAAAAGAAACAGATATTTATTCTTCAATTTTAAAGAGCGATGGCAAGTGGACAAATCCTGTGAAGTTGAGCGATAAAATAAATACACCTTATGAAGAAGAATCTGTTTTTATTCATCCCGACAATCAAACATTATATTTTTCTTCGAACGGGCATCCGGGCATGGGCGGCATGGATATTTTCATGTCGCGCAGGCAGGCGAATGGCGAATGGGGCGATGCGGTGAATCTCGGTTATCCGATTAACACGGCTGCCGATGAAAATAGTTTTTTGGTTTCGCGCGATGGAAAAACCGCCTACTTCGCTTCCGACAGAGAAGGAGGAAAAGGAGGGCTTGATATTTATTCTTTTGATTTATATGAAGCCGCGCGCCCGGGAAAAACAATTTATGTGAAAGGAAAAGTTTTTGACGCGGTAACCAAACTTCCGCTTGAAGCCGATATTGAGGTGGTGGACCTTCAGACAAAAAATTCTGTTCTTCAATATACTTCTGATAAAAAGAAAGGAGAGTTTCTGATTTGTCTTCCCATAAATAAAAATTATGCGTTCAATACTGGAAAGCCCGGTTATCTTTTTCACTCTGAAAATTTCGCTCTGAATGAAAATAAAGAGTATAAGCCCATTATCATAAACATTCCTCTTTCTCCCATCACAAAAGATTCATCGGTGATTCTGCGGAATGTTTTTTTTGAGACCGATAAATTTAATCTGAAGGAAGAATCGAAAGTGGAGTTGAACAAGTTAGTTGACTTCCTGAAAAAAAATTCCGCTCTTAAAATTGAACTCAGCGGGCATACCGATAATGTGGGTGATAAAAAACATAATCAAACTCTTTCTGAGAATCGCGCAAAGTCGGTGGAAGAATATTTAGTTGCAAATGGAATTGTGAAAGAACGATTATCTCATAAGGGATATGGCGATACAAAGCCGGTTGCTCCGAATGATTCAGATGAACATAAGCAAATGAACCGCAGAACAGAGTTCAAAGTGATTTCAAATTAGAGTTGTTAGCAATTTAATTTTCCTTTTTTATTTATAGCAAAGTATTTTTCATCTTTGTAAGAATTTATGCGAAGGATTTTATTTTTGATTTTGTTGATTGCCGGTTGCCAGTGGTCAGTTGGTTTTTGCAAAGAGAAAAATCATAAACATAAAACAACCGACAACGGACAGCGGACAATCAGCATCCGTCTTTTCGCCAGCAATATTATTTCCTCTGTCAATTTCATGAATGTTTCAGGCGATTATTCCGTTTTCGGAGATGGAGTAAAACTTTTTGATGCAGATAAAATTTCGTTCATAACCGTTTCTCTTGCGGGCGATTCGGTTCTTCTTCAGAAACCGAATTACCAGAGAAAGTTTTTTACGGTGCAGTTTGTTCCGCAGACCTCTTCGTGCAGTTTTAAAATAAAATCGCTTCAGCCCGATTATAAAGTGAGAACGTATGACGATGAACTGGATGTTTCGGCACAAAATAAATCGCTGCGCATCATTAATAAGGTAGATATTGAAAAATATGTGGCGGGCGTTGTGCAATGGGAAGTGGGAACAAAAAATCCGCAGGAGTTCAATAAAGTAAAAACAATTGTTGTGCGCACGTATGCGCTCGGCAACTGGCGCAGGCACGAAGACGAAGGTTTTCAACTCTGCGATGAAGTGCACTGCCAGGTTTTTCGCGGAAAAACTTTCAGTCAGAATATATATGATGCCGCTTTTGCAACTTCAGAATATATTTTAGTGGACGACAGCGCGCGCATTATCACAGCAGGTTTTCATTCCAACTGCGGAGGGCAAACCATGAACTCGGAAGATGTGTGGAGTAAAAAAGTTTCCTGCCTGCGTTCCATCAACGATTCTTTTTGTTTGCAGAAATCAAACGCAGTGTGGGAGAAAAAAATTCCGAAGGACTTATGGCTTGATTACCTGAAAACAAAATACGGTTTCCCGGTGAATGATTCTTTACAGGTAAAAAAGATTTTGCACTTTGAGCAGCCAAACAGAAAAGTTTATTTAGTGAACGATGAATATTTCATTCCGCTTAAGTTTGTGCGCGAGGATATGAAACTGAAATCAACTTTCTTCGCCATTCATGAAGAAGGAATTAATGTTGTTTTCACAGGCAAAGGTTTCGGGCATGGAGTTGGTTTATGCCAGGAAGGCGCAGAACGCATGGCGGAGAAAGGATATTCCTACATAAAAATTATTAATTACTATTACACCAACGTACACCTCATTCGTTTTTCGCAGTTGGATTTTTTCAGTTCGGAGTAATCTCGTATATTTTATTGAAATTTAAAATCACTCCACAATTATTTTCTTCGTCCGTCTTGTACTTCCTTCGCCTGCCTGAATAAAATAAATTCCTTTGGGCTGGTCAGAAATATCTATTTCATAGTTGTTTCTTTCATTTCCTGCTGAATAAATCTATAATTCGGAAAACTGTTTTGAAAGAATTATGCCTTTGGAAGATGTTTCTGAGGTATGTAAAGCATTGCCCAATTGGAGAAATTCAAACCACAGCGATTGACCTGGCTTTTTATTTTTTCAGGAATGCCCTCCAATTTTTCATATAGTTATTCGTTGAGGTATAAATCTTTTTTTCTTCGTACCTTCGTTGAAATATGAAAGAGAAATTTTTACTCGTGATGATTTTATTTTCAATCGTTCATTTGAATGCTCAGCCGCAGAGTTTAAACCAGACAGACAAGAATGGAAAAAAACAGGGCAAGTGGATTAAACGATTCGAGGATGGCAAGCCGCTTTACGAAGGAAGTTTTAAGGATGACAAGCCCTTTGGCGAATTCAAATATTATTACGACACCGGTGAAATGAAAGCCGATTTTCTTTTCTCAGATAACGGAACTGTGAGCCATACAAAATATTTTTTCCCCGGCAATATTCTGATGGCGGAAGGAAAATATGTGAATGAAAAAAAAGACAGCGTCTGGAGATTTTATGATGCGCCCAATGCATTGGTGTCGGAAGAAACCTACAAGAACGGGAAAAAGAACGGGCTGGAAAAAAATTATGACGGCAAAGGAAAATTGGTGGAAGAAAAAACATGGAAAGACAGCATTCTCCACGGTCCCTGGAAAAAATATTATAACGAAGGAGGCATTCAGGAAGAAGGCATTTACAACAATGGTTTTTTCGAAGGAGAAGTGAAATATTATTATCCGGAACATACGCTTGCTGTGAGCGGGCATTACCAACATTCGCTGAAGCACGGCAAATGGATTTATTACGGGAAGAATAAAGTCATCACTCAGGTTGAAAATTTTTCCCTCGGTGATTTGGATGGCTATTATGCCCAATGGTATGAAAAAGACGGAACGCCAAAATTAAAAGGCGGCTATAAGAAAGGCAGGCAAGACGGCACGTGGACTTACTTCAACAGCAAAGGAAAATTGGAGAAGGACTCTTCTTTCTTTGCCGGCTACATTCATGGCGCGTGTTCGGAATATTATGAGAGCGGAACTAAAAAAGCGGAATGTAATTTTTATTACAGCCATCCCTGTGGAACATGGACACAGTGGAATGAAGACGGAAAAATTTCAAAAGAAGAAAAACACGATTCCATGGATGAAGTGAAAAAGAAAATGGCGCAGGAAGAAAAAGAAAAAAGAAAAAAGAAAAACAATGAGTAAGGGAAAAGTTTTAGTGGCAATGAGCGGGGGAATTGATAGTTCCATGGCAGCGCTTTTTCTTCACGAGCAGGGTTACGAAGTGATTGGAATCACTATGAAAACATGGGACTATGCTTCTTCGGGCGGCTCGAAAAAAGAAACCGGCTGCTGCAGTTTGGATTCCATCAACGATGCACGCACTATTTCCGTTACCTACGGATTTCCGCATTACGTACTCGATTTGCGAAGCGAGTTTGGCGAATCCATCATCACTGATTTTGTAAACGAATATCTTGCCGGGCGCACTCCCAATCCCTGCGTGCTGTGCAACACCTATATTAAATGGGATGCGCTGCTCAGGCGTGCCGACCAGTTGAACTGTGAGTTCATTGCTACCGGACATTACGCGCGCATCCGCTATGAGAACGGGCGCTCTGTTTTGTCAAAGGGAATGGACGATACAAAAGACCAGTCGTATGTGCTCTGGGGATTATCTCAGCAAAGTTTGAGGCGCACTATTTTTCCGCTTGCCAATCTTTCGAAGAAACAAGTGCGCGCCATTGCTGTTGAAAAAGGATTTGCTGACCTTGCCAATAAGAGCGAGAGTTATGAAATATGTTTTATTCCCGATAATGATTACCGGAGTTTTCTCCGCAGGCGGGTTCCTGATATAAATACAAAAGCAGGCGAAGGAAATTTTATCTTAGCCGATGGAACTGTAGTTGGAAAACACAAGGGTTATCCTTTCTATACCATTGGGCAGCGCAAGGGTTTGGAAATTGCAGTGGGCGAGCCGCTCTACGTTACAAAAATAGAACCGCAAACCAACACCGTGATGCTTGGCTCTGCCGAAGACGTGAAACAACAGCGCATGAAAGTGAGCAAACTGAATTTAGTCAAGTACGCGCGGCTTCCTGAAAATTTCCAGGCGCTTACGCGAATCAGGCATAAGGATGCAGGCAGCATGAGCACCGTAAACCAGATTTCAGAAACCGAAGCTGAAGTTTTTTTCCACCGGAAGGTTTCCGCCATTGCGCCCGGGCAGTCGGCTGTGTTTTATGAAGGAGAAGATGTGGTGGGCGGAGGAATTATTGAATCATCTGATAGTTGAAATTTAATAATGTAAGTTGCCACCTATTGAATGATAGGAATTGATAAAATAATGCAAATGCCGCGAACAAATGTTATCCATATAGGACTTACGCAGAAGTTTAGTGAGTATTGTCATTTCGACCATAGGGAGAAATCTCGTATGTTTGGCACAAAGGAGATTCCTCGCTTCGCTCGGAATGACACCGTTTTGCGTAAGTCCTGCCATATAAATGACCATTATTGAAGGTAGCAACTTGCGTTAATAGTTGAAATGAAAAAAATAGTACATATTACATTTTACTTTTTACTTCTCTCTTCCTGTCATAAAGATAAACCTGTTGTTCCGCCTCCCGATTTGGGCTATGCTTATTTTCCCCTTACCATAGGGCATTATGTGATTTATAATGTTGACTCCACAGTACTGGATACAAAATCAAATGTGGATACTACCTTCCGCTATCAACTCAAAGAAGTGGCGGCAGAACTATTTTACGATAATGCCGGAAGACCTACCTATAAGATATTCCGCTATAAAAGAAGTATTGATACCCTACCCTGGCAAAGCACCCCGCAGCAGGTATGGACAGCCAACCGAACCGCCACCACTGCGGAAAGAACCGAAGAAAATATTCGCTACATCAAACTTGTGTTTCCCGTTAAGCAGGGCAAGCAATGGAACGGCAATGCCTTTAACATTCTCGGTGAAAAGGACTATGAAATCATTTCGCTTGACCAGAAAGAAACCATCGGCACGCTCAGTTTTGATTCAACGCTCACGGTTAAACAATTCGAGCAGAAAGATTTAATTGAAACTATTTACGAAGCCGAAAAGTATGCCCGTAATGCAGGGCTTGTGTATAAAGAGCGCGATAGTTTATACTGGGGCGGGGGAGATACCGTGGGTTATACATTCACACAAAAAATAGTTTCGTATGGAAAATAATCAATTATCGAAATAATAAGCGCTATCCGTTCCCGCAATAAAGGCGCTATTCATAATTGTTCATATCCTGTTCAGCAAAGGTGTATAAGTTTATTTGCTAAACTGTACATCCGCGTTTCTTAACTGCCTTTTTGTTGTTTTCTGCCGGAGCAGCGCTTCCTGAAAAGGGGCGCTGCTTTTTTTTAGCAGGAAACGTGCCGGAACAGGCATTACTGCGGTTATTCTCATCGTATCAGCGGCTGTCCTCCTCGTGATGGCGGCTATCCTCCTCGTGATGGCGGCTGTCCTCCTCGTGATGGCGGCTGCCATCATCGTGACAGCGGCTGTCCTCATCGTGACAGCGGCTGCCCCAATCGTGACAGCGGCTATTCTCATCGGGACAACGCCTGCTACGATGATTGCAGTTATTGTCCTCCCCGGGACAACGCCTGCTACGATGATTGCAGTTATTGTCCTCCCCGGGACAGCGCCTGCTACGATGATTGCGGTTATTGTCCTCCCCGGGGCAGCGCCTGCTACGATGATTGCAGTTCCTGTCCTCAGCGTAGCAGTACCTGCAACGAGGATTGCGGGACACATCCATTGCAAGGCGGCTCCACAAAAAAAATAGTTCAACAATATTTTGCATATTAACATTTTATTTTACATTTGTTCTCAAGCGGGAAAAACCTTTCTCGGCTATGTGCAGTGGAACGACAGCAAGAACAAAAACCGCAGAGGTCCGGCAGGTGACCTCATTACTTTTGTGATATGAGAAAAGTGCGGATAGTGAAATGAAACTTTTCCTTCGCCTTGCCGGCACAACGAAAAGAAAAAATAAAAATCATAAAATAACAAAAGGCAAAAACATAAAAAAAAACTTTGAAAGCCATGAAATTAAAATTAAATACTAACTTTTAAAATTAAAATTATGAAAAAAAAGATTAAATATTTTATTGTTTGTTTTTTATTGGGTTTTATCTTTTCATGTCAAAAAAAAGATTTAAATCCTGCTGTAGTTTCGACAAATTCTATTGATAACAACACAACAACTGCCTACCGCAGTAATAACAACAACGGGGATGGTTCTACTTCTAAGCCAAATTTATGCGTCTGCCCAGGATTTAAATTACAAAGCGATGCAAGTGGATTTAGTTGCCCTTCTGGAGATGGTTGCTCTAAAATAGTGCCATGCCCATGCCCTTCGTGTGGATGCGCTGCAAGAGTAAGAGGAGCATTTCTTATACCCAACTTTCATGCGTTTGAAAATGCTTTAAAGGCAGGCACACTCGCTGCTTTTTTCAATTCATCTCAATGGTTGCAAGTTTTTCCGGAATTAAATGATGTACAAAATATATCATTACTTGTCAAGTTGCGCTCAGGCGCTGTTACTTTTGTTCAAGTTCCAAATGCAAATACAAATACTGTTTTTAATTTAGCAGTTAATGCATCATTGGTAAACAACTTTACTGTATCAGATGTTCAATTTGCAGCAGAAACGCCTGCCGGAATTTAAAAATTAAAATAGAATCATTATAATACCGAATTACAATTGTGTAATTCGGTATTATCTTTATGAACATGAAATTAATTTATTCATCAGGCATTTTGATATTGTTTTCTATTATTGGTTGTAAGAATCAAACTTCTTTTTTAATACCGGATAGAGAGATAAAAATAAATTTTCCGGAACAAAAAAATGAGATATGGAGTTATTCAGATAATATATGCAATATAAACAAGCAGGAATATATTGCATACGCATCTAATAAAACTAAAAAACTCAATTTAATAAATATCGAAAACAATAAGATTGAATATAGTATCCCTCTTACGAATTTGGATTCACTGTTCAATCAATATATGAATCCATTAAAATTTTTTATTCATAATTTAGATTCCATTTTCATACTTCCAAATGAATCAAAAAATATAATTCTAATTGGAAGACAAGGTGAAATATTAAATCAATGGCACATTAATTTGAGTAATAAATATGACTATGTTTTATCGGGTTTTTATACAAGTCCTTTTATATATTTGAATCGTAAAATTTATATTCGTTTTGTTCCTCTGATTTCTGCATTTAAACAAAAAAGGGATTATTTTACTTGTCTACCAGAAATTGCTATTAACATTTTTAACACAAATGAATATATAAAATTTATTGGTGGTTGGCCTGAAAAATATTTAAAGGAAAATCATTATGGAGACTATCCTTCGCGCTGTATGGATAATTCAGAACAATCAATTTATTCGTATGACTCAGAACATGATATTTATATTTATCATAATGATAAACTCATAAAAAAAGCATTAGCAAAAAGCAAATTTATAGATAATTTTGAATTATTTGCAGATGATAGCGTTGGTAACATATCTTATACTATGAAATATTTAATCACCGCCCCGCGATATGGAAAAATTTATTATGACCGCTATAGGAAATTAATATACCGAATTGCTTTTCCAAAAACAGAATATGTAAATGAAGATAAAACTACAGTAAAACGAATCACTGATAGGCCATGGTCAATTATTATTTTAAACTCTGATTTTCAAAAAATCGATGAGATTTTATTCGACCCATTTAAATATAATTCAGGTCCTTTATATGTAACAAACGATGGACTTTTAATTCCAAAAGCGAATGAGCATTCACAGCAAGATAATACTTACAACTGGAATTTTATTTTATTCAAAATAAAAAAATGAAAAGTTATTTACATTTTTTTATAGTTATTACTTCTATTTTAGGTCTGTGTATATTACATTCGTGCAGCAATTCGCCCAAAAAAACTATCAACAAAAACACTTCTATATTTTCGAATTATCTACAGGAACAATTTAATATACAGATTCCTCATAAAAAACATTTCTATATAACAGTTCCTCAAAATGGTTGTCAGGGTGCTATTGCAAATTCACTTAATTGTATTGATGAATTTGCAAACCCATCTTCCAATATTTCAATACTTGTTGCAAATGAAGCGGCTGCCTCAAAATATTTAACTAAGAATTGGAATATAATAAACGATAAAGCTGACGCTTTAGATATTCTAAATCTTCCCATCAGTAATGTTTCAATAATTATCACTGAAAATGATACGATAAGTTTAATCAAATCATCCAATCAGTGTGAGTATAATATAATCAATGATTTTTTAGGTATGCTACAGGATACTATGCGTTAAAAATACACACAGTCATTTAATTTGTTTCGCGGACAAAAGCGCACAGGCGATGTGATTGACGCGCTGCACACGCGCGAAACGAGTATTAAAACCTTGCTCCGAAAACTGCTGAACGATATTCCTGTGAGCACATGGAACGATACCGACCGCGGCACCTTCAAGTCTACAGAAGTGGGAGATACCTTTAACGTGCATGCCGAAGTTTTGGAGTGGGCATATCCTGCGTGAGTTATTTCAGCCACCGAGACACTACCAAACAGTACGCATATCAACGATTCTGCCTTTTCTTTTATCTTTGCGTTGAATGAAACAGTTATTTACTTTTTTTCTTTTTGCCAACTGCCAACTGCTGATTGCCGACTGCTGTTTCGCCCAGCCCACCAAATACTGGATTCAGTTTACCGATAGGAATAATACGCCTTACAGCATTTCAAACCCTTCGCAATATCTTTCTGCGCGCGCCATTCAGCGCAGGGCGAATCAAAGCATTCCCGTTGTGCAGAATGATTTGCCGGTGAATGCAAATTATATTGACAGCGTTGCCAGCGTTCCGAACGTAACCGTTCTCAACCGCGAAAAATGGTTCAACGCCATTACCATTCAAACCAGCGATACCAATGCGGTGAATACCATCCTGGCGTTTCCGTTTGTAAAGAAAACACAGGCGGTGCAGCGGCACATCAAAACAAATGACGAATTACGAATGACGAATTATGAATTAGATAATCGCAACAACAAGTTTCCTTTTTATCATCCAGTCATCCAGCCATCTAACCATCCGGTTATCGAACCATCCAACCATCCAGCCATCCAGTCATCCAATCTTCCAATCCTCCAATCCTCCTCTTCCTACAATTATGGTTTATCCTTCAACCAGGTGAACATGCTTGGAGGCGTGTGCATGCATAACATGGGCTTTGACGGCAAGGGAGTGGTGATTGCCATTCTCGATGTGGGCTTTCAGCATTATGATTCTGCCGCTGCGTTTGATTCCATCCGCGCCAACAAGCAGGTGCTCGGCTACTGGAATTTTGTGAACCGCGATTCTTCTTTTTATTCCGTTGCCGGAGATGTGCACGGTGCGTGGTGCCTTTCGCTCATGGCGGGAAACATTCCCGGACAATTAGTCGGCACGGCTCCCAAGGCAAAGTATTGGCTGTTGGTTACCGAATACGGTCCTTCAGAAAATATTATTGAAGAAGATAACTGGGTGAGCGGTGCGGAATTTGCCGACAGCGCGGGCGCAGATGTTCTTTCCACTTCGCTCGGCTATACGCAGTTTGACGACAGCACCGTGAATCATACGTATGCCGATATGAACGGGCACACCGCGCGCATTTCCATTGCCAGCGCCATTGCCGCAAGCAAGGGAATGGTTCCGGTTTGCGCGGCAGGAAATTCAGGTTGGAGTCCCTGGCATTTTATTGGCGCGCCTGCCGATGCCGACAGCACTCTTGCCGTGGGCGCGGTGGATTCCATGAGCAATTATGTCGGCTTCAGTTCAAAAGGTCCTTCATACGATGGAAGAGTGAAACCCAATGTTGCCGCGCAGGGCGATCATCCGTACACGACAGACCTTGCGGGAGGAACGTATAATTCTTTCAGCGGAACTTCTTTTGCCTGCCCGCTCACTGCGGGAATGACGGCTTGTTTGTGGCAGGCGCATACGGCAAAAACATCTATGGAAATTTACAATGCCATTCAGCAAAGCGCCAGCCATTATACAACTCCCGATACGCTGACGGGCTATGGCATTCCTGATTTCTGCAAAGCGCATCAGATTCTTACTTCGGTGCCCGAAAATTTTTCCGATGAAAATATTTTTGTGTTTCCGAATCCATCGGCTGACGGAAGGTTCACCGTTCAGAGTTCAGGGTTGAATGTTCAGGGTTTGGAAATTTACAATGTGTTGGGAGAAAAAGTGACACGAAGTGTCATTCCGAACACAGTGAGGAATCTCACCATTGATATTTCAAATCAGCCCGGAGGTGTTTATGTGCTGAAAGCAATTGCCGGGAATAAAAATTATTTGCTGAAACTTGTAAAGTATTAATTTTTTGCCAGCACCAATTGGTTGTTGCAAAAAGAATATTCTTCCTTATTATAGTTGGAGCAAACAATTACCAATCGTTCATTGGCAAATTGTGAAATGAGTTGCTGAAACCAGTTTACAGCATCTGCATCAAGATTGGTTGCCGGCTCATCGAGCAGGAGCAGGGGAGTGGCAGATAAAACAGCAAGCGAAAGTTTGGCGCGCTGTTTCATTCCCGAAGAAAAATTCCGTATCTCTTTGTTGGCTGATGATTTCAATCCGGAAATAGAAATTATATCTTCTTCCTTTAGAGAGGAAATAAACTTTTTGAATTTGCCGTGAAACGAAACACATTCTTTCCATGTCATTTCTTCGGGCAATTCTAAATAGGGTGCGGCATACGATAAAAGCCCCCTTGCAACTTCCCCCGAAGGGGGAAGGGTTGTTCCTTGTTGGCTGTTTGCTTCTGACTTCTGACTTCTGACTTCTAACTTAACTTCTCCTTCCGTTTGACTCATGGCTCCTGAAATTATCTGAAGCAAGGTTGATTTGCCGTAACCGTTTGAACCGAGAATAACATATTTTTCTTTCTCTCAAAATTCATAATCAATGTTTCTGAAAACCCATTCACGGTTAAAACGCTTTCCTATATTTTCAAGAATAATTTTCAATCGGTAGATTTTTTATTAAAGATGATGTATCCGAAATGAAAAAGAAAAGTGAACGGCTGCTTTTCTCCATGATAATAATTTACGCTGAATGCAATGGGACCGATGGGTGTATGCCCGACCAGCGCGGCAGTTCCCATAAAATACCTCCGCAGAAAAGGCACAGTATAAATTTGCTGATTGCCCACGGTGTCAATTTGCTGGTAAGGTTGATAAATATATCCTTCCACTCTGAAATCAATTCTGTTTTTTATAGTGATAATGTTTTTTAATCCGGCTGCCGCGTAAGAGTGGGCGCGGAAGTTTGGCTGAAAAAGTGTTTTGCATTCCGCCAATGGCTGAAACGCAGGCGAAGCAAGCAAACTGGCAGTATAATTATTAAAACGCGGCTGTGTGGAGTAGGCGCTTTCAAAATAAATTCCCATTCTCAGCGTGCCGCGCTGCTTGTAATATTTATCATAAATCATTTTGAACTGCACCCATTGGTGAATTCTTCGTGAGGGATTTAATGAAGAGGTAGAACCCGGCTGCGTGAATTCTTCGCCCTGAATGTAGCGCGTTTTAATTCCGAAATACGTTCCCTGCGTGGCGTACTGTTTTCGGTTGAGTGTGTTTCGTTCCAGCATAAGATGCGCGGTAGCCATGTCAAAAGTGGTAACATCGGGCGTATCTTTCGAAGTAAAAAATTGTGTCTGATAATAATTGTCGGAAGTGCTTCCGATTCCTCCCCCGATAATTAATTTGTCTTTGTTGCTTACGGGCATTCCCAAATTCAAATAAGCGTGCTGGTCATTCTGAATGAGGTAGGCGGGCTTCACGTCTTCAAAAAATAAATTGCTGCTCTTGTAAAAATCCCAGCGGTTGAATGCAAGTTCGGGCTCAAGATAAAACGGCACGGAAAAAGGAAAATCCAAACGGGTGTTTACCTGCGCAGAGGTGTAAAGTTTTCCGAAGTATCCGTTTGCCATCAACCGGATTCCGAAGTTACCGAGGTATTTATATTCAAAGCCGGCAAACACTTCTGAAATGGGGCGGTTGGAAATGTTGCCTCCCACTTCGGCAACAATATCTTTTTCCTTTTTCACTTTCAGAAATAAATCGTAGTTGTTATTTTTCGGATTGAACTTTGCCTGCGGGTAAATTTGTTTTATCTTGTCATCTTCTTCCAGCCGGAAGTAAGCGGGCTTGAATTTTTCCAGCGGAAGAGATTTCCCCCGCTTCCGCAATACTCCGTGCACATATTTTGTCTGGCCCTTTTTTAATCCTTCAATATAAATGTCTCCAAACACGAGCGGAGGTTTTTTTCCTATGAATTTTTTTCTTTTATCAGAAAGTTCTTCCGTATTCGCTCTTCGGGTAATTCTTGTTTTAATTGTATCTATTTTTCGGAGTGTTGCAGCATATCCGCTGTCAATCATTGCTTTTGGATTTCCGAAATCAAATGTTGAAATAGTTGTTTGGGGCTCAATGAGAATTCCGTTCGGGCATTGAATGTCCATTTTCGAACGGTTAATCAGCATGGCTTTTAGTTGCGAGAGAAGATTGTCTTCATCAGGAGGCGGAACTGCGCCTGAAACATTGCTGCCTATAATAATGTCGGGGAAGCATTGCTCGTACATCACATCGGAAGGAAAATTATTGTAGATGCCTCCGTCAAAAAGAAGTTTGCCATCTACTTTGAGCGGCTTGAGATAAAAAGGATAGGAAATGGAAGCGCGCACGGCTTCGCCCAAATCACCATTCTTAAATAAGACGGTGGTTTTTGTTTCAATGTCAGCCGCCACGCAGCGAAAAGGAATGAAGAGCGAATCGAAATTATATTTTGCCGCAGCGCTGGCGGGAGCCATTCCTTCCATCAGGGAAAAATCAAGGGCGGCAGGTGAAACAATATTGGTGGGAAGATTTGTTTCAAGTGAAGTATCGAGCGCAAGTTTCAGCGTAATCCACGAAGCGTTGTCTTCTTTCTTTTTGAAATAGTAAATATATTTTTTATCAATGTTGCCATACACCCAATTATTGAATTCATCTGTCTGAACAATTTCTTCCATTTGTTTCGGAGATAATCCGGTTGCATACATAGCT
Organism: Bacteroidota bacterium; assembly: GCA_016195025.1. Classification (NCBI taxonomy): domain Bacteria; kingdom Pseudomonadati; phylum Bacteroidota; species Bacteroidota bacterium. Next base: position 59,432 of record JACQAL010000076.1, read on the forward strand.
CCCACAAAAGCTCCAATGGAAGTTCCGCTGATGTAATCCACCGGAATATTATTTTCTTCCAGCGCTTTCAAAACTCCAATGTGCGCGAGCCCGCTTGCGCCACCGCCACTGAGTACAACCCCTACCTTCTGGGAAAATGACAAATGACAAATGACAAATGACAAAGTAAATACAAGGAAAATCTTATGGCGTAAATACATAATTAACAAACGAGAAAAGAATGCAATTATTTACCGCCAAATCTACTAAAGATTTTTCAGCAAGCGCTCGAAATAGGAGGGCGCATAAAGCAAGCGTGTGCCGTACCACGAAAACATTTCGCCATCCACTAAAACTATTTTTCCCTTCGGGCAGAGCGATTGAAATTCTTCTATATGTTTCTGGCGGAAAGGATAGGGTTCGGAAGAAAGAAAAATTAATTCCGGATTCAGTTTCTGAATTTCTTCTGCGGAAATCTCCGGATAGCGAGTGCGTGTTACAACATTACTGAGCCCGCACATCTCCAGCAAGTGATTGATAAAAGTTTCTTTTCCTGCTGTAATAAATGGTTTTTTCCAAATCAGGTAAAGAACTTTTGAAGTTAGAAGTTTATCCGAAGGACTCCTTACGGAGAAGTTTGATGTCTGAAGTTTAAACAGCGAGAACTGCTCGCGGATGTTGTTTTGAATATCGAGCGCACGCTTTTCTTTTCCTGTCATCTTGCCGATTGCTTCTATCATCTCTAATGCTTGTTCTAAATTTTTTATATCGCTAATCCAAACCGGAAAATGTTTTTGCAGTTCCTGTATTTGTGATTTTTCATTCTCTTCTTTGTTGCCGATAATCAAATCGGGTTTCAGTTCTTTTATCTTTTCAATATTTAATTTTTTCGTTCCTCCGATTTTTATTTTTGTATCAAACCAGTTTTTCGGATGAACACAATATTTGGTAATTGCAACAACTTCTTCCTCCAATCCTAAATCGGAAAGTAATTCAGATTGCGAGGGAACGATGGAAATTATTTTAGAAGGAATTTTTTCTATGGAAATTTCGTTGCCAATCTGGTCTCGGAATTTCATTTTGAGATATGGTTATATGGCTGAATGATTATATGGTTAACCATTCAACCATTTAACAATTTAACCATTCACTTTCTTATGGTCTGCTAAAAATTGTGCCAAGCCGTTATCTGTGAGCGGGTGTTTTAATAATCCGATGATTGCGCTGAGCGGGCAAGTGGCGACATCGGCTCCCACTTCCGCGCACTTGATAATGTGCATCACATGGCGAATGCTCGCGGCAAGAATTTGTGTTTTGTATCCGTAGTTATCGTAAATCAAACGTATCTGGGCTATGAGTTCAACGCCATCGTAACCCACATCGTCCAATCTTCCTATGAAAGGAGAAACATAAGTGGCTCCGGCTTTCGCGGCAAGCAGCGCCTGTCCGGCAGTGAACACGAGCGTGCAGTTGGTTTTAATTCCTTTTTCAGAAAATTGTTTTATTGCTTTCACTCCTTCTTTAATCATCGGGACTTTCACCACAATCTGCTTGTGAAGTTTTGCCAGCGCTTCGCCTTCTTTAATGATTCCGTTGTAATCGGTGGAAATAACTTCCGCGCTCACATCGCCCGTAACGTGCTTGCAGATGTCCACGTAATGTTTTAAAATATTTTTTTCTCCTTTGATTCCTTCTTTCGCCATGAGCGAAGGATTGGTGGTAACTCCATCGAGCACTCCGAGGGCTTGTGCTTCTTTTATTTGTTCGAGGTTGGCGGTGTCAATGAAAAATTTCATATTAGTTTTTTTTGTGAAAGTAAAAAATGATTATTATGATGATAGCAATAATTACGAAAAGAATTAACAAGTTATTCAGGCGATAATCTAGAGAAGAAAAATATTTCTTATTAGTGAATTTACCAACATTTAATTTAATTAAATCTTTATCTAATTCTGAAAGGGTCAAATATAATTTTCCTTTTTTATCATTAAATCTTGTGTCAATTAAATAGTAAAGTGTAATCTCATTTTTTGATTTATCTATGAAGTCATTATATAAACCTAATTTAAAATTTTTCTTATACTTTATTGTTGCCAAGCTATCGGCTCGCCAATAAATATCGTCTTCCCAATTATTTTTTCTTAAACTATCGAATATCTTAGGATAGAAATCGCTAATTATAGCATTTTTGAAACTTGCAGGATGTTGCTTCGCTAAAATGTAATCATTATTCCATTCCACATCAAATACTGTTGGAGCAATAACTGTTGAGTTGGAATAATCCTCATTTTTGAATACAATACACATATTATCTGAAACATCAATTGCTAAAATAATATATTGATCATAAATATGAGTTTCTTCAACTGTATCAAAGCAACCAGTTAGAAATAATATGAATATTAAAAAAAATAATAAAAATATTTTTTTCATTTTCTAAAATTTATACCTCGCACTTGCAGCCACATTCTGCTCTGCAAATTCTCCTTTCAAATATTTAAAATAACCGGCAACGGCAATCATAGCGGCATTGTCGGTGCAAAATTCAAAAGGAGGAATGTAAGTGTTCCAATGGAATTTTTTTCCGGCTTCTATAATTGCATTTCTTAGTCCTGAATTTGCAGCAACTCCTCCTGCAATTGCAATTTCTTTTATTCCTGTTTGTTTGGAAGCAGAAATTAATTTATCAATTAAAATTTTTATAATCGTAGATTGAATAGAAGCGCAGAGGTTGTTCAGGTTTTTCTCTATGAAACTTTTATCTTTTTTTAATTCATCTCTTACAAAATAAAGAATGGAAGTTTTCAATCCGCTGAACGAAAAATTCAAATCAGGAATATTTGGCTCAGGAAATTTGAAGATAGGTTTTCCATGCTGCGCATATTTATCAATCAGCGGCCCGCCAGGGTAGGGAAGCCCCAAAATTTTTGCTGCCTTATCGAATGCTTCTCCTGCTGCATCATCCACCGTTTCCCCTATGATTTTCATATCTAAAAAATCTTTTGCCAAAATAATTTGTGTATGTCCTCCGCTTACGGTTAAACATAAGAATGGAAACTTGGGATTTGAGATTTGGGACTTGGAATTTGAGCCCACGAAGTGAGCAAGCACGTGCGCCTGCATGTGATTGACTTCAATGAGCGGAATATTTAATGAAAGCGCCATTGCTTTTGCAAAGGAGGAACCGACAAGAAGAGAGCCAATCAATCCCGGTCCTCGCGTGAAAGCAATTGCATTGAGTTCTTCTTTTTTTATTCCGGCTTGCTTCAGTGCTTCGTCAACAACCGGAACAATATTTTTCTGATGTGCGCGCGATGCAAGTTCAGGAACAACTCCACCGTAGAGTTCATGAATTTTCTGATTCGCTATGAGATTGGCAAGAATAGTGCAGTTGCTCGTTACCGCTGCGGAAGTTTCATCACAGGAAGATTCAATTCCAAGAATGATTACTGGTTTTTTCTTCTCCAACCTTCCAATCTTCCAATCTTCCATCATTTTGATTTTATTTTCAACTGTTAATGTTTGTTAATCACCGAAATCATAATTTTCATAGCGGCTATATTCGTAAATTCGTAGTGAAATGAAAAGTAAAGTTATCAAAAAAATATTCCGGTTTTTTCTTTGGTTCATTGGAATTCTCCTTCTTGTGTTTGTAAGTTTTTATTTTGCTTTGCGAAGCCCTGAATTTCAAACATGGGCAACGAACAGGATTGGCGGATATTTTTCCGGAAAATGGAAAACAACCGTGCGCGTGGAAGGCGTAAGCGTTGAACTCTGGAAAAAAATTGTGCTCGAAGGAGTTTATGTAGAAGACCAGCACCGCGATACGCTTCTGTATGCGGAAAAACTGAAACTTGATATTGGGAATTTCAACAGCGACAGCAATACCATTTTTGTGAACAATGTGATTTTTAAAAATGCAACCGTTAAACTGAAAAAATATATTGGCGACTCCGCTCTTAATCTTCAATTTATCATAGATGAATTTACATCGAAGGATACAACTAAAAAAGAAAAACAAAAATGGAATATCGGAATTGGCGGCATTGCGCTTGACAATATTCATTTTGCATATAAAACCGAAGAAGATACTTCTTACGCGAAGGGAATTAATTTTTCTGATTTGCGTGCGAATTCTATTTACGGAAAAATTTCAGATATAAAATTTGATGCAGATACTATTCGATGCAATATCCGGGAGTTTTCTTTAGAGGAAAAAAGCGGTTTCGTGCTTAAAGATTTATATACCGAAGCAAGCATCAGTTCTGTTAAATTAAATCTTGAGCACACAAAAATTTTTACCAACAACAGCCAGGTTACTGCAAATGTTTTTTTCAGTTACAATCATTATGATGACTTCAATCATTTTATTGACAGTATAAAAATAAAATCTCAATTCAATAGTTCAAATATTGAAATGGCAGACATAGCATATTTCGCGCATGACTTATTTGGAATGAAAAAAAGAATTTTCTTCAATGGAAAGGTTAGCGGAAGAGTGAGCGATTTGAAAGGAAAAAATATTTTACTTGCCATCGGAGACGAAACCAGTTTCATGGGAAATTTTACGATGACCGGACTGCCTGACATCAATCAAACGTTTATGAGTTTTGACGCAAAAGAATTGCGCACATCAAAAGAAGGCATAGAAAAAATTCCGCTGCCCCCGTTCAATGAAAATCATTCCATCGGACTTCCTTCTAATGTTTCACTTTTCGGAACGATAAAATTCAAAGGCAACTTCAGCGGCTTTTACAATGACTTTGTAACGTATGGAACTTTTAACACTGCCCTCGGTCAAATTTCCACAGACCTTTCCATGAAGAATGATTCTGCAAGCGGTTTGCCCATTTATCACGGGAAATTTTCATGCTATAACTTTAATCTTGGAAAATTTTTTGAAAGTGAAAAATATATCGGCATTGTTTCGATGAATGTAAATCTTAATGGCAAGGGTTTGCAAAAAGAAAATACAAATTTAACTATGGATGGAAAAGTGAGCAGCATTGGATTGAACGGATACGATTATAAAAACATTGATGTGAAAGGAAAATTTGCAAAAAGAAATTTTGATGGGATGCTTTCGGTTATGGATGAAAATCTGATTCTTGATTTTAACGGGAATATGGATTTCAGTAAAAGTCCCACGCGCATAAATTTTATTTCGGAAATTAAAAGAGCAAATCTTAATAAGATTAATATTTTAAAACAGGAAGAATATGCCGGCATCACTGCAAAAATTAATGTGGAGGCAGTTGGAAATAATATTGATGATGTTACCGCGAAAATGAAATTGAATGATGTGAAATATTATAAAGGAAAAGAAATTTTTGATTTTCAAAATTCAGAATTGAATATTGTGGAAACTAAAGGAGAAAAAGATCTTGTGCTGAATTCAATAATTGCCGATGCGCATTTGAATGGAAAATTCAAGCCGGCAGAAGTTGCCCTGTGTTTAAATGATTTGGTAGCAAATTATCTTCCATCGTATGTGCCTCGCCTTGAAGAACCACTTGAAATAAATAAACTGCATTCAAAAAAATATGTTGAGCATTTGCAGAATTTTTCTTTCGATGTCAAATTTAAAAATACAAATGTTGCCACACGCGCTTTTCTTCCTTCGCTTTCTGTTTCCTCGCCTGCTTTTATAAATGGAAATTACGATGAAGAAAAAAATAATTTTTCTTTTTCATCTTCCTTTCCACAAGTAGATGTTACGGGATATAAATTCGAGAAATGTAATATAGAAGCAAAAACAAAAAATGATATGCTGTCATTTAATACTTCCATTCATCGCATTGCATTGGCAGACAGCGTTTGGATTGACAGCGTTAAGATTACTTCTGAAATAAAAAACGATTCATTGAATTTTCTTTTGAATTGGAAAAATAATACTGCAGTTAAATACGAAGGAAATATTCCCGGTTATGTTTCTTTTGCTGAAAAACCAAAAATAAAATTAAAAATTCTTCCCGCCATTATTGTTCTTGCTGATTCTGTTTGGAAAATTAATTCAGACAATGAAATTGTAAAAGACTCTTCTTTTATAAGTATTAAAAACTTGGAATTTATTTCCGGCAAGCAAAGAATAAAAGTAGAAGGCAATATTTCGCATGTAAAAGAAGACCAGTTGTATTTTATTCTTTCCTCATTTGCACTCAGCAATTTAAATCCTGCGCTTAAAGGTTCGGGTTTTTCAATTTATGGAACCATATCCGGAAACACTTCTCTTTCCAATTTATACGAGCAGCCGGTTTTCGGAAGCAGTATTGAAATTCAGAAATTGAAAATGAATAATGAACTTATAGGAGATGGAAATTTATCGAGCATTTATGACGGTAAAAAACGTGCGGTGAATTTCAATGGAAACTTTCAGCGCGATGATGCGGGAAGCGTAAAACTTTCGGGAAATTATTTTCCGTTTAAAAAAGACAGCAGCATTGAAGCAGAAGCCGATGTGAGAGATTTCCATCTTGAATTTTTCGAGCCCTTCTTGAAAGAAAATTTCGAAAACATAAAAGGCAATGCATCGGCTGAATTAAAAATCAGCGGCACTCCTGCCCAACCGAAATTAAATGGAATTGTCAGGACAAATGTTAAAAATATTCATGTGAATTATCTTGGAACAGATTATCATTTCGAAGGTGAAATTCCTGTGGAGCCAAACTCATTTGATTTTTCAAATATTACTTTTTACGATGTAAATAATAATTCTGCGGATGTCATCAATGGAAAAATTTATCATGACAATTTTAAAAAACTTCAACTGGACATTGACCTGAGCACCGATAAATTTCTGGTGCTGAACACAACCGAAAAAGATAATTCCACTTACTACGGAAAATTTTTTGCTACCGGAATTGCAAACGTGTTCGGCTATCTTGACAATATTAATTTATCAGCAACTGTAAAAACTGACAAAGCAAAAAATGTTTTCGGAAAAAATGAATACACCCAATTATTCATTCCTCTTTCAAGTGCGGGTGAAATAAAAGAAACCGGATTTATTTCTTTTGTAAAGAATGACACCTCAAAAATAAAACAACCGAAATATAAAATAAATACTACCGGGTTCACTATGGATTTAAAACTTGACGCAACGCCCGATGCGCAGGCGCAATTAATTTTTGATGAAAAAGTAGGCGACATAATCAAAGCAAAAGGAAAAGGAAATATTGAAATGCTCATCAATGAATTTGGCGATTTCAAAATGTTTGGAGATTACACCGTGGAAGAAGGAGATTATCTTTTCACGTTGAAAAATGTTGTGAACAAAAAATTTCGAATTGAAAACGGAGGAGTGATTCGCTGGGCAGGCGACCCTTCACAAGCAGAAATAAACATGAATGCAATTTATCAGGTGCGCTCTTCGCTGTCTCCCTTGTTTCATGACTACGAACAAACCGAAGCCACAAAAAAAAGATATCCCGTTGACCTGGTGATGAATCTCAGCGGAAAACTTTTATCACCCGATATTAATTTTGATGTTCGCCTGCCCACCGTTGATGATTTCACCCGCCAGCAGGCATTCGATAGGTTTAAGAACAGCGACCTTGAAGTAAACCGCCAGGTTTTTTCTCTCTTATTCACAAATAGTTTTTCACCACCTCCTGATATGAAAAGCGATGAAAGCACTGCTGGCGGACCAGGTGCAGGAACTGTAACTTCAACTGAAATGCTTTCGAATCAGTTGAGCAACTGGCTTTCACAAATCAGTAATAAGTTTGATGTGGGCGTGCATTATCGCCCGGGCGATGTGGTGAATAAAGATGAAGTGCAGGTTGCTCTTTCCACGCAATTGTTTAACGATAAGCTAAGCATTGATGGAAGCGTTGCAAACAATCCGAATACAAATTCTCAAAATACTTCAAACATAGTAGGAGATATAAATATTGATTATAAACTCACTGAAGATGGAAAACTAAGAGCAAAAGCATTTAACAAAGCGAACGAAGGAAATATTCTCGATTTACAAAAAGGACCCTATACGCAGGGAGTCGGAATTTTTTACAGGCATGAATTTGAAACCATAGGAGAATTGTATAAAAAATTTATAAGCAAACTAAAAAAGAAAAAAGAAAAATCCTGACTTGTGAAATCACTAAAGCATTTAAATAAATATTTCTGGAAGTATAAGTGGAGATTGATTTTGGGAATTGTCTTTGCAGTTCTTTCTACTTTTTTTGGAATTTATGTTGCAGTGCTCGTTCGAAAAGCAACTGACTTTATGATCAAAGCAGCAGCAGAAAATTTTTCATTTGAAATAACTACGGAAGAACTTTTGAAATATGGTTTGCTTATTTTGGGAACAACCATCATCAGCGGATTTCTCATGTTTCTCATGCGACAAATGATTATCGTCATGTCGCGCCACATTGAATATGATTTGAAGAATGAAATTTTTTCTCATTACCAAACGCTCGACACAGGTTTCTACCGCAGAAATAATACCGGTGATTTAATGAATCGCATAAGCGAAGATGTCAGCCGGGTGAGAATGTATATTGGTCCGGCAATTATGTATTTTGCAAATACAATTGCCACTCTGATTTTGGTTTCTGCAACTATGACCAGTGTAAATTTGAAATTAACTTTTTATGTTCTTTTTCCACTTCCAATTCTTGTTGTAGTAATTTATTTTGTAAGTGATTTGATAAATAAGATGAGCAACAGCGTGCAGGCGCAACTTTCAAAATTATCAACCATTGCTCAGGAAACTTTTTCAGGCATTCGCATATTGAAAGCATATGTGCAGGAAGAAGCAATCGGAAATTATTTTGCAAAGGAAAGCCACGCATACAGAAAAAAATATCTTGGATTGATTTTTACCGAAGCGTTGTTCAGCCCGTTTATGCTTTTGCTTATGGGACTCAGCACACTCTTGACAATTTATATAGGAGGAAAACAATCTATCGAAGGACAAATCACCTACGGAAATATTGCTGAGTTTATTATTTATGTGGGCAAACTCACCTGGCCGGTTGCTTCATTAGGATGGGTAACATCACTTGTTCAGCGTGCTGCTGCATCACAAGAAAGAATAAATGAATTTCTTACTACAAAATCTGATATTCAAAATTTAGATTCACAGATTTCGAATGTCAAAATAAATGGCGAGATTGAATTCAGAAATGTCTCATTTGTTTATCCTGATTCGGGAATAAAAGCACTTGATACTATTTCTTTTAAGGTAAAACCGGGAGATTCCATAGCAATTATTGGAAAAACCGGAAGTGGAAAATCTTCAGTTGCAAATTTGTTATGCAGGTTATACGATGTTTCTGCCGGGGAAATTTTGGTTGATGGAAAAAATATTATGCAGTGGAATTTATTTTTTCTTAGAAAGCAAATCGGATATGTTTCGCAGGATGTATTTTTATTTTCCGATACCGTGGAAAATAATATTGCATTTGGTTTTTCTCATTCGAACAACGATTCACAAAAAGTAATAGAAAAAGCCGCGAAAGATTCCGGTATTTACAATGAGATAATACATTTTCCCAATCAATTTAAAACAATAATAGGCGAACGAGGCATTACTCTTTCCGGAGGACAAAAACAACGCATCGCAATTGCGCGCGCAATCATCGGTTCTCCGCAGGTTTTAATTTTTGATGATTGTCTTTCCGCAGTTGATACAGAAACAGAGGCAGAAATTCTTGGAAACCTCAGAGGGATTATGCAACGCAAAACCACTTTGCTTATCAGCCATCGTGTTTCAACGGTGAAAGATGCATCGCATATTATTGCTCTTGATAACGGAAAAATTGTTGAAGAAGGAACCCATAGGCAGTTGCTGGAAAAGAAAGGATTTTATTTTGATTTATATAAGAAGCAATTGATAGAGGAAGAATTAAAATTAAATTCTGAAAATATAATTTAATGGATATTAAAAAAAGTAAATAACATTAACCCTTAAAACTATTTTTATGAAAACAGATTTCTACACAAAAACCGTTCTTACAGTTATTGCGGGAGCATTAACCATCATCGCATTTCAGAATGAGGAAATTTTTACAAGTGCAAATGCAGGCAAGGCAGCAGGATTTATTTCTGTTCCTGTAAATCCGGATGGCTCTATCAATGTAAAATTTTCAGAAACAATGAAAGTAAATATTTCTGAAGTTGGAGGAAATTATATTTATAATTCTATTCCCATTAATGTGAAAGAACTTGACGGAAGCAGCATCAGCGGAAGTTACGGATTGCCTGTGAACATTAAAGCGCTTAGCGGTTCAAGCATTTATGACGCTTTGCCGGTGAAGATGAAAAATTGATTTTTACTTTCCTAATAAAAATACAGTTGGTCTTTTATTTATATCAGGAAATTTTTCTTTTCTCCATTCTGAAATTGATTTTGTAATTATCATTTCATCTTTTCCGGAAATATCTGAAGCAATACAAAGTAAAATTTCAGAAGAGCATATTGAAAGAATATCTTCCAGCAAATGATTGTTTCTATAAGGAGTCTCAATGAAAATTTGAGTTTGGTTGTTGTGAGAAATATTTCTTTCCAACTCTTTTAGTTTTCTCTTTCTTTCGTTTTGTGATTTCGGAAGATAACCATGAAAGCAAAAATTCTGTCCGTTCAATCCGGAAGAAGCAAGCGCAAGAAAGATGGAGGATTGCCCGTAAAGCGGAACAACTTTTATATTTTTTTTATGCGCGAGTTTTACAATTTCACTTCCCGGATCGGCAATCGCAGGCATTCCTGCCTCACTCATCAATCCAATATTCTTTCCTTTCTCTGCCGAAGAGAGAAATTTTTCTATTCCCTGCCCGTCCGGCAGGCGGGCTTTTAAATTGGCATGTTCATTTAGCAAATGAAAAGTTGTTTTGTCAAAATCTCTTTTGTAGCCGATTTTTCTAAGAGAATGTCTTGCGGTTTTTAAATCTTCCACAATAAATTCATCGAGCGCATTTACAGTTTTTTCAAGTGAAGGATAAACATATTCTGAAAATTCATTTTCGGAAATTGGAACAGGTATGAGATATAAAACTCCTTTTATCATAAGCACAAAATGCCAAATGCCAAATATCAAATAAATTCGAAACCCAAAATTCAAAATCTCAAACTAAAATACTATTTATAGTTTTGGGTTTTGTATTTGATTGTTGGAATTTATATTTTGAAGTTTGGAATTTTTCGCATTAACGATTATTGCTTCACAGGCTTTATCCAGCATATCAAAAACTTTTTCAAAACCTTCCGCTTCTCCGTAATATGGATCGGGGACAGGCATATTCAAATCCGGATGAACAAGATTCATAATATAATCAACTTTTAATTTATGTTCACTGTTGAGAGTAAGTTCAACCACTCCATCATACACTTCTGCATCAGCAACAAAAATTTTATCAAAGTTTTCAAAATCATTTTCGCAAATCTGGCGTGCAACCAATTTTGAAATATCAATTCCTCTTTCTCTCGCAATTTTTGTTGCCCGTTTGTCGGGATTTTCTCCTGCATGCCAGTTTCCTGTTCCTGCAGAATCAATTTTCAAATCCAACTTGTGTTGATTGGCTTTGTGTCGGAGAATTCCTTCCGCCAAAGGTGAACGGCAAATATTTCCGAGGCAAACAAATAAAATTCGATTCATAATTTTGATTTTGTCATGCTGAACTTGTTTCAGCATCTTAAATAGATTCCGAAACAAGTTCGGAATGACGCAGCCATAAAACAAAAATAGGAATTAGTTTTCACTAATTCCTATTGGACTTTCCCCGCTACCTTTGTTTTATGACAGATTTATTTTTTTATCCAGTTCCTGAATATAATGTCTGAATTTTTTGTCAGTGTCCATTAAGTTGTTCACCGTTCTGCAGGCGTGTAGAACAGTTGCGTGGTCTTTGCCCCCGCAATGTGCGCCAATAGTAGCGAGTGAAGATTTTGTCATTTGCTTGGCGAAGTACATTGCAATCTGGCGTGCCTGCACTACTTCCCGTTTGCGTGTTTTGGATTTCAACGCTTCAATGGAAAGATTGAAGTAATCGCAAACTACTTTCTGAATATAATCAATGGATACTTCCTTGGCAGTGTTGCGTACAAATTTGTCAATCATCTGGCGCGCGAGTTCAATCGTAATCATTTTTTTATTCAGCGATGCCTGCGCGAGCAGAGAAATCAGCGCCCCTTCCAATTCGCGAACGTTCGAAGTAATGCTGTAGCTGATATATTCCAGCACGTCTCTCGGCAAATCAATTCCATCCGAGTATGCTTTCTTTTCGAGAATCGCAATGCGTGTTTCCAAATCGGGCGCTTGCAAATCTGCGGCAAGTCCCCACTTGAAACGAGAAAGCAAACGTTGTTCGATTCCAACTAAATCAACCGGTGCTCTGTCGGAAGTCATCACAATCTGTTTTTTGTTTTGCTGAAGATGATTAAACACGTGGAAGAAAACATCCTGCGTTTTTTCTTTACCGGTGAAAAAATGCACATCGTCAATGATGAGCACATCAATCATCTGGTAAAAATTCACAAAGTCGTTTGTGTTGTTATTCTGAATTGCGTCAATGAACTGATTGGTGAATCGCTCGGAGGGAACATATAAAACCGTTTTGCCAGGATTCTTTTTCTTGATTTCAATTCCGATGGCATGGGCGAGATGAGTTTTTCCCAAACCAACTCCTCCATATATAAGGAGTGGATTGAAAGAAGTTTCACCGGGTTTATTCGCTACCGCGAAAGCAGCCGAACGCGCAAGGCGGTTGCAATCTCCTTCCACAAAATGTTCAAACGAATAATCGGGATTGAGATTTGATTCAACAGTTACGCGCTTGAGCCCGGGAATAATAAATGGATTTCTGATTCCGCCATTGTTGCTCATGTCAAGCGGCATATTCACCGAAGGATTTTTTACTTCCTTCTTGTTTGTGGCAGGAACTCGGACGGTATAAGGTTTTACACCGTAAATATTTTCCATCACGATGCTGTATTCCAATCTTCCGTCAGCACCAAGTTCTTTACGTATTACTTTTTTAAGAAGAGCCACGTAATGTTCTTCAAGCCATTCATAAAAAAACTGGCTTGGCACCTGGATGGTGAGAATGCTGTTTTGCAGTTTGATTGGTTTTATCGGCTCGAACCATGTTTTGTAGCTTTGCGTATTAACATTGTCTTTTATTATGTCAAGACATTTTTCCCAAGTTTTATCGTACTCTTTTTTCATTTACCCGTTAAAATTTTTTGGAGTTGTATTTTTTTTTCATAGTAAAAATTAATGTATCAACGAACACGCATCAAAAGTAAAAAAGTATTTCAATTGCCAACGCTACATAAAAAATATTTTTTCTGAAAAATATTTTTTACGAAAGTCATTGTCAGTTGGAAGAAATTTTTACCATTGAACCAATCGCATACTTTTTATTTTTCTTGCGGGAGAAAAAATAATCTATCTTACCCAGCTTGATTCCCGCAAATCCTGCCTGCACAATTAAAACTTCTTCTCCATCGCTGTTTTTAATCGAAGTTGGTTTTTCATAGAAGCGGTGCGTGTGTCCTCCTATGAAAATATCTATGTTCTTCGATTGTTTTGCAATCATGGCGTCACTCACTTTTTTGTCTTCGTATCTATCGCCAAGATGCGAAAGCGCAATTACCAAATCGCACTTCAAATCTTTTTTCAGAAGATGAGAGTACTCCGCTGATTTCTGAATCGGGTCAAGATATTTTATGTTGCCATAATTTTTTTTATCCACCAATCCCTGCAATTCAATTCCCAAGCCGAACACGCCAATTTTCAAACCTTCTTTCTCAAAAACTTTATACGGAATAGTTTTCCCATTCATCGCAGTATCCGAAAAATCATAATTGCAGTTGATGAAAGGAAATTGCGCGTGCGGAAGTTGCTTCACCAGTCCTTCAATGCCGTTATCCAAATCATGATTTCCAATCGTGGCGGCATCGTATTTCATTTCACTCATCAATTTAAATTCAAGTTCGCCTCCGAACATATTGAAGTAAGGCGTGCCCTGCCAGATGTCGCCCGCGTCAAAGAGCAAAACATTTTTTTCCTGCGCGCGGATTTTTTTTATCAGCGAAGCCCTTCGCGCAACCCCCCCCATGTTCGGATACTTGGGATCGTTGGCAGGAAAAGGATCGATGTGGCTGTGCTGATCGTTGGTGTGAAGAATAGTGAGTTTAATAAAATCGTCTGCAAGCGCAGCAAAAATATTTTCCGGAAGCGCGCTAAATGCAACGAGCGCTCCTCCGCTTAGAAAAGTTCTTTTCAGAAACTCTCTTCTATTCCACTTTTTCAATTCTCCCATCTTTTTTTACTTTGATTGAATTTCCTTTTTTATTTTCTTCCTGCAAATATTCTATGATTGCATCGCGAAGTTTTTTTCCGATAACAGTTTTCCTGGAAGCATTTGCGAAGAAAGACATATTGTCTCCGCCATTTGCCAAATAATCGGAAGTTACAATCGTATATGATTTCGAAATATCAAACGGTTTATCTCCAATTAGTACATCGCTTGCCATATTGTTTTTAATTTTCATCCGCATTCCTGCAACCGGCATTCCGCCTTTGTTGGCGATGAAGTCGAGAAGTTCTTTTACATCTCCTCCATTCATCTTCAAAATCACAATTTCATTTTCGAAAGGCATCAACTGAAAAATATTTCCGCGCGTTATGTTTCCTTTCGGAAGAGGATTTCGCAAACCACCATTATTCAGAATGCAAATATCCACCGAGCAGGAATCTTTGCAATATTCTTTTGCTTTTTTTAAAGTTGCATCCGCAGTAAAATTTCCTAGTAAACCTTCGGGATTTTCTTTGAATAAATTTTGCTCTGAAACCGCAAGCACTTCATCCATTATTTTTGAGAACTGAATTTTGTAAGGAGCAATCTCAGCGGTAATCAAACTATCGGGTGCAAGTGTGCTGTCAATAGAAACGAATTTATCTTCATACCTTATTATATGGTGATTTGTAGAGCAGGAAGAAAGAAATGCAAAGTAGACAGTTGGCAGTAGGCAGTAGACAAGTAATCGATGTAATCTTCTTTTCATCGGTGTAATCGTAAATAAAATATCTTTGACTAATTTACAATAATTCTCATAGGGAAAATATGTTTTCTTCAGAAGTAAAATTACGGGTGCGCTACGGAGAAACCGATAGAATGGGTTACGCTTACTACGGGAATTACGCTGAGTATTTTGAAGTCGCGCGCGTGGAAGCGCTTCGCGAACTGGGAATGAATTACAAAGAGATTGAAGACAGCGGAATTATTCTGCCCGTTTATACTTTCTCTGTGAAATATTTCAAGCCCGCATTTTATGATGACTTGCTGACAATCAAAACAACTATTCCAAAACTTCCGGAAGCAAGATTGATTTTCGAATATGAAACTTACAATGAAAAAAAAGAATTGTTGAATAAGGCAGAAGTTGTACTTGTATTTATAGATAAGAAATCGAACAAACCAATTGCTGCTCCTGGAGAATTTATTGAGAAGATTAAGAAATATTTCTAAGCACTTTCAGCGAGTCGCTTCCAATTTGTTTTTCCAAAATAATTTTTCCTGAGATTTCCGGAGAAGCAATTCCATCTTTCTGATTCAATTTTTTATTACTTGTAAATACTCTGGCTTCATCCCAAATCCCTTCCTTAATAAATGAATTCAAAAGTTTTGCTCCGCCTTCTACTATGAGAGATTGAATATTTCTTTGATGAAGAACAATGAGGATTTGATTCAAAACGTTTTTCTTAAAATCAATCTCCACGTATTCAAGATTTTTGCTTGAGGATTTCTGTTTAGCTGTAAAAACAATTGTCGAAATTTTTTTATCGAGCAAATGAAACTTAGAAGGAATTTTTAAATCCTTATCAATCACAATCCGCAGAGGATTTTTTCCTTTCACCAGTCGCGTAGTAAGTTTCGGATTATCTGTCAAAGCAGTATTCGTTCCAATCATTATTGCTTGCTCCTCGCTTCTCCATTGATGAACCAACTTCTGAGATTTGAGATTTGAGATTTGAGATTTGAGATTTAAAATTCCCATGTAATTATCTTTTGTCACCGCCCATTTAAGAATAATGAATGGTCTTTTCTTTTCATGAAAAATAAAAAACCTTTTATTTAATTCTCGGCATTGATCTTCAAGAATTCCAACCTTCACATCACAACCTGCAGAAATTAATTTTTGAATTCCTTTTCCTGCCACAAGAGGATTTGGGTCAAGAGTTCCGATGACAACATATTTTAATTTATACCTTATTATATGTTCAGCGCAAGGCGGAGTTTTGCCGAAATGAGAACAGGGCTCAAGGTTAACATATAAAGTAGAATTTTTCAGAAGAGATTTATCTTTTACAGAATCAATTGCATTCACTTCAGCATGAGCTTCTCCGAATTTTTTGTGATAACCTTCACCAATAATTTTTTCATCGCAAACAATCACGCAACCGACCATTGGATTGGGCGCAACTTTTACAAAACCCTTTTGCGCCAGTTCAATGCAACGCTTTATGTATTTTTCATGCGCAATCATCCAAACAAATATACTTACTTTGTAAAGTGAAAATTAAAGATGTCATACAACTCTTTCGCGATGAGTTGAAGAATATTTATTCTGCAGAAGAAATAGAAAACTTTATTTTTTTTTCAATGAATGAATTTCTCGGCTATACGCGCAGGCATTTGCAGTTGAAAGCGAATCAATCGCTTGGAGAAAAAGAAACAGAACGGTTCAAAATAATTCTTTCGGATTTAAAAAAACACAAACCGATTCAATACATTTTAGGTTACACAGAGTTTTACGGATTAAAAATACGAGTAAACGAACACGTTCTGATTCCTCGTCTTGAAACGGAAGAATTGGTTGAAGAAATTTTGCAAGGGACAACGGGCAGGGGACAAGGGATGAATATTCTTGACATTGGAACCGGAAGCGGCTGCATTGCCATTGCGCTGAAAAAAAATCTTCCTGAAGCGACTGTTTCCGCTTTTGATATTTCTGACGAAGCGCTACTGGTGGCAAAACAAAATTCTATTTTGAATCATACATTAATTAATTTCCTGCAAGGCGACATTTTAAAACTCAACAACTCATTCACTCATCAACTCAACAACTTTGATATAATCGTTTCGAATCCTCCTTATGTTCAACAATCTGAAAAATCGTCTATGAGCAAAAATGTTCTGAACTATGAACCTCATCTAGCTTTATTTGTAGATGATACTAATCCTTTACTCTTTTATAATTCCATAGCGGATTTTGCTTTACAGAATCTTTCCCAGAGCGGAAAACTTTATTTTGAAATCAATGAAGCAATGGGAAATGAAATAAAAAAACTTCTGGAGAACAAAGGATTTAAGAACGTAGAAATAAAAAAAGACATGAGCGGGAAAGACCGCATAGCACTAAGCAAAAGGCAGTAGGCAATCAACAGCCAAAAACAATGGCAGTTCATTAGTATATTAGTAGCGATTAGTAAATTAGTAGATGAACAAGGAACAGGCAAGAAAAAAAATAGAGCAACTCTCCAAAGAACTGGAGGAGCATAACTATAAATATTATGTGCTTGCTCAGCCCAGCATCAGCGATTATGATTTTGATATGATGATGGAAGAACTGGTGAAACTCGAAAAAGAATTTCCTGAGCTACTCAAATCAGATTCTCCTTCGCAGCGGGTTGGCGGAACAATCACAAAAGAATTCAAAGCAGTAAAACACGATTATACTTTTCTTTCCCTCAGCAATTCTTATTCAAAAGATGAACTGAAAGATTTTGATGAACGAGTTCGCAAAGGAGTGGCAGGACAAATTGAATACGTGTGCGAATTAAAATATGATGGTGTTGCGCTCGGAATAAAATACGAAGATGGAAAAATGGTTCAGGCCGTTACGCGCGGAGATGGCGAGCAAGGCGATGAAATTACTACCAATGCGAAAACCATTCGGAGCATTCCGCTGAAGTTGAAGGGAAATGATTTTCCGAAAAAGTTTGAAGCGCGCGGAGAAGTTTTCATGACACGGAAAATGTTTGACGCCATCAACAAGGAAAAAGCCGAAGCAGGCGATGCACTTCTCGCAAATCCAAGAAATTCTACTGCTGGAACTTTGAAAATGCAGGACTCAGCAATTGTCGCGAAAAGAAAACTTGATTGCTACATCTACGGCTACTATGGAAAAGAACTTCCGTTCAAAAGTCATTATGAAAGTTTGAAAGATTCAAAGAAGTGGGGATTTAAAACTCCTGAATTTATTTCCAAATGCAAAACAGTGGAAGAAATTTTTGAGTTCATTGATTACTGGGAGAAGGAAAGAAAAAAACTTCCGTTTGATATTGACGGCATTGTCATCAAAGTAAATTCATACGATCAGCAAAAAGTTTTGGGCTTCACCGCAAAATCTCCGCGCTGGGCAATCGCGTTTAAATACAAAGCGGAAGCTGCTGCAACAATTCTCGAATCTATTTCTTACCAGGTGGGAAGAACGGGAGCGATTACTCCCGTGGCGAATCTCAAACCTGTTTTGCTCGCGGGCACAACGGTGAAGCGCGCTTCGCTTCATAATGCGGACATCATTGAAAAGTTGGATGTGCGAATTGGCGATACGGTTTTCGTGGAGAAGGGCGGAGAAATTATTCCGAAGATTACAGGAGTGGATTTGGAAAAAAGAAAAAAGTTGGCAGTCGGCAGTCGACAGTTGGCAAAAACAAAATTCATCACACACTGCCTTGAATGCGGAACGGAATTAAAACGCGAAGAAGATTTTGCCGCGCATTATTGTCCGAACGAATGGGGATGCCCGCCACAAGTTACAGGAAAGATGATTCATTTCACTTCGCGCAAGGCGATGAACATTGATTCGCTGGGCGAAGAAACAATTATTATGCTCTATGAAAAAGAATATTTGAAAAATGTGGCGGACATTTACGAACTGAAAAAACATAAGACAGAACTCGAACAGATTGACCGGATGGGAGAAAAATCCGTAAGCAATTTGCTGAACGGAATCGAAGAATCAAAACAAGTTCCCTTTGAAAGAGTTTTGTATGCGCTTGGAATCCGTCACGTGGGAGAAACGATGGCGAAAAAATTAGCAAGGCATTTCAGAAATATTGACAACCTGGTTAAAGAAAAGGAAGTTGCTTCGCTTGTGGAAGTTGAAGATGTGGGCGAAACTGTTGCGAAAAGCATTATAGATTTTTTCAAAGAGAAAAAACATATTGAACTCATTGAGCGTTTGAAAAAATACGGACTTCAATTCGAATCTCAGTCAACCCAATTAGCTCAATCAACTAAATTAACCGGTCTCACCTTTGTAGTGTCCGGTGTCTTTACAAAATTCTCGCGCGATGATTTGAAAATCGCCATTGAACAGAACGGAGGAAAAGTAGTTGGCTCGGTTTCCGGAAAGACAAATTATATTATTGCAGGCGAAAACATGGGACCAGAAAAATTAAAGAAAGCCGAAAAACTTGGTGTGAAGATTATTGATGAGAATGAATTTGAGAGGATGATAAAATAAATTTTATATCCTTATTCCAACCACCAGCACATCGTCAATCTGCTGGTTTTCGCCCAGCCACTCATCCATAGTGTTTTCAAGAAGAACTTTCTGGCGGCTCATGGGGGTATGCTCGAGCGAGCGCAGCGTATCTTTAAATCTTTTCTTCGTAAATTTTTTTCCATCCTTTCCGCCAAACTGGTCGGCATAGCCATCGGAGAACATGTAAAATGTATCGCCTGCTTCCAATGTAATTTCTTTATCCACAAATGGCCTGTCTTGTCCGAGATAAATTCCAATGGGCATTTTATCGGCATTGAGTTCAATTAATTCTCCTTTGCGAACGAGGTACAACGGATTGTTCGCGCCTGCATAAACAAGTTTCTGCTTCATTTTATTTTCTTCGAGCGAAACTTCCAAGGATACGAGTGACATATCCATTCCATCTTTCTGCTCGCCTTCCTGCCCGGTTTGCCCGAGCGATTTAATAATGCCGCGCTTCATGGCATCGAGCGCATTTGCGGGAGAAGCAAAATGCTTTTCGAGCAGCACTTCGTTCAGCAAGGAATAACCGATGAGCGACATGAATGCGCCCGGCACACCATGACCGGTGCAATCGCAGGCAGCCACAATAAATTTTCCTTCCTTCTCGGCAAACCAATAAAAATCTCCGGCAACAATATCTTTGGGGCGGTAAAGAATAAAACTTTCGGGAAATTTGCTGCGCATGAGTTCGTAATGAGGAAGAATGGCATCCTGAATTCTTTTTGCGTAGTTAATGCTGTCGGTAATGTTTCGGTTTTTATATTCGATTTCTTCTTTTTGTTTTACAATTTCCGCAGTGCGCTCCCGGATAATCGCTTTCAGCCCGCGCGAAGTGTAGGTAACAATTCCCCATACAAATCCAATGGAAGCGAGCACATATAATATGTATGCCCACCACGTTCGGTACCATGGCGGAGCAATTGAAAATTCATATGCGGCTTCGGTGCTTTCCTGATTGAAAATATTTTTTGCTTTCACATGAAAAATATATTTTCCTTCGGGCAGGTTGGTGTAAACCGCTTTTGTTTCGCGCTTCCAGTTGCTCCAGTCATTGTCGAAACCTTCGAGATAATATTGAAAGCGTTCTGCGTTTTCATTGATGAAGTCGAGCGCGGAAAATTCTATGTTCATTGAATTGCTGGAAAACGGAAGGCGTGGAACAAGAAGAGAGTTTTGCTTCAGCGCGCTGATGTGCGTTGAATCAAACGAAGTGCCGTTGAAAATAGTGGAGTCCTTTCCGATGGTAATTTTGCGAATGATGGAAGCAAAAGTTTTTGTTTCGTTCTTATCTTCATTCGCATCGTAGCGGAAAAGCCCTGCAGCTCCGCCAAACCAGGTAATTCCGTTTCCATCGTGATAAATGGAGTGAATAATTTCTTCTGTGTAAGGCATGAACGGAGTTGCATTCCATGAATAAGTTCCGTTTTTTTCTTTGGAGAGAAAACCGAACTCGTATTTATTTTTTTCGGTGTAGTAAGTTTCCATCCATATTTTTCCCGATTGCTTGTCAGGCGAAACGCGGTACACCTGGTGAGTGCCGTCTGCAAACACGGAGCCGAATTTAGTTTCTGGAGAAAATTTTTCGCCTTCGAGTTTATAAATTCCTTTCACGGTAAAAAATAAAACGTTTCCATCTATGCTTTGGAGTTCAACCGTTCCATCGGGAAGACCTGCCGAAGAATTATATTTTGTATAACTGTATGACTGCGTTTCGGAATTTTTTCTTGCGCCAGGCGAATTGTTTCTGAATTTTATTTTGATTACACCGTTGTCGTGCCCGAGCCAAACATTTCCTTCTTTATCTTCTTCCACCGAGCGAACGCTTTCTTTTATTTCGAGAATGCTTCCTTCATCCATCCATTTTGTTCCGTTCCAATAAATGGAAGCAAAGCCGTTGTTAAGTCCAAGAAAAATTCTGGAAGAATCATATTTAGAGCGGTAAAGAATCCATGGACCATAGGGAAAAAGCGAAGAAACTTTTTTGTTGTCATCAATCGTATAAATGTTTCCGCTCGATGCAACGAGCAGCGTGGAATAGTTTCCATTTTTGAATGAAAGAATATCCCAGCACTCTTCGTTGATGGAAGGAATTTTATCAAACGATGCGGAAGAAAGAATGTTTCCGTTCGTTACATTTCCGGGATTCAGAAAATAAACTCCCTGCACTGTTGTGGTGTAAAGCGTGTTATTGTGGCGCGTGATGTATTGCACGGTTCCACCCGGACCATTTTTATCGGAGAAATAAGTGACAGGAGATTTTATGGACACGCGCGAAATTCCGTTGCTGAGCGCAAGCCAGAGGTTGCCCGAATTATCTATGAACTGCGAATAAATAGTTTCATCCTGCAAGCCGATGTCTTTGTTCAGAAAGTTCACCAGATTTCCTTCCGCATCAATGAGCACTGCGCCTTTCGTAACCGTTGCAATAGAATATCCCACCGGAGTTTTCAGCAAATGATAACTCAGGTTCTCGAAAAGAAAAGGGTCAATCTGCGTTGGAAACTGTTCGAGTTTGAATTCTGAACTGCGGGGGGTGGATTTCAGAAGAAACAATCCTTTCTTTTTTGTGCAGAGAAGAATGTCTTCCGAGTTGGCGGAAGGAAAAGGAATCATGGCGTAAATGGTTTCATCGGCAAAGGCATCGCCTCCTTTCACCAGTTCAATGTTATCGCCTTTGATTTCGAGCAAGCCCACTTCGCGCTCGCGAACAAAAATGCGGTTGTTGATTTTGAAAATGCGGTGAAAAGTTTTTGACGCGTGCCACACTTTTATTTCTGTTCCGTTCCAGCGGAAAATTTTATCATCGCTCTGAAAAAAAATTCCGTTCTTAGTTGCCTGCGTGCACCAGATGTCAGAAAAATCACGGTCATCCTTGCTCACGTATTTCAGCAGCGAGCGGTAATGAATGCTTCCCGAAGAATCGGGAGCAAGAAAACCAAAATCTCCGGCAGCGCCTGAAAAAATTTTTCCGCTCTCATCCATGGCAAACGAACGGATGTTGGTTTCGTTGAAGACCTTCATCATGCGCCACGAAACGCCATCGTATTCTAAAATTCCCTGGTTGTTTCCAAAATACATTACGCCCCGCTTGTCCTGCATGATTGCCCAGTTTTGCGGAAGCGCGCGGTATTCTTTGGTGGAATAATTATACAGCGGGTAAAGCCCTTTTTCCCCTATGAGAACTTTGGTTTCCTTTTTGGATTGGCTGAAGGCAAGGGAAGGTAGAAGGAAAAGTGACAATAAAAAATATTTCTTCAGGGGGAAAAACATAGCGGCAAACCTACATAAATTTTTCGTTTCGCAATGGGAAGATTTTTCTTCCGGCATGTTTTTGAACGCATATCCGCATAACTAAAAAATATTTTACAATGAAAACAAACAATGTGAAAACAACTTTTCAAAAAAAGAATCTGAGAAATAATATTTTTTTCTCTGTTCTCTTAGTATGCTCAGTGGTGGCGGGGTTTTATTTATTTTCCGGCAGCAAACAAACCACCAGCGAAGGCAACACTACTATTCTTTCTGCCGGTGATTTGCCCGCTGCCAGCGACAATGATTTTGTAAAAGCCGCTTACGATGGCGGTTTTGTTTGAGGAAAAAATGGGTACGTATGTGGAATCGCATGCCCTCACGCAGCAGGGAAAGGACTTAGGCAAAATGATGCACGATGACCACGCAAAAATAAATGAAGAGATAGAAAGTTTGGCAGACAGAAAACAAATTACGCTGACCAACGGCTTGAGTTCAAAAAAGCAGGAAGTGTATGATAAGTTAGCGGAGAAAAGCGGAATTGATTTGGATAAGGATTATGCTTCGCAAAAGATTAAAGACCACAAGAAAGATATTGATGAATTCAGAAGCGAAGCCGAGAAAGGCAGCGATGAAGATGTGAAACAATTTGCCACCGGAAAAATTGCCACGCTTCAGCGGCATTTGACCATGAGTGAAAATGCACTGGAAGCCATAAAGAAAATTAAGGAAGGCAAACCCACTACGAGCCGGTAAACTTTTTTTCGCGTTCTTTTTTTCAATTGTTGGTTTGTGAAGCCGTTTCAAAAGTAATATTGAGGCAGCTTCTTTTTATGCTTTCGTACTTCGATGTTTAAAAGTGCAGCGTAATTTTCAGTGAGCCGGTGCCGGATCCAAGCCCTCCGTTAATATCGGTGTCGAAACCGAAACTGCTTGCTTTTCCTCCGGTAATTGTTTGAGTGCCCACGCTGGGAGGAGAGCCGCCCACGCTTTCCATGCTCCTTGTGCTTTTTCCGATGGAAGCAACTCCGACTCCCCATCCGTATTCAGCGCCAATAGAAATTTTAGAGAACAAAAAATATTCTGCGCCCACAAACCCGCGCGCGCCAATTCCAAACACAGTTCCCAGCCGCTCATTGGTAATGCGCGCTGCGTTTCCATAGGTATCGGTGGTAATGTTGGAGCCGGTGGAAGTTGCAGTAGTTCCGAAATCGGTAGTAGTTGTTGTGCTCACGCTCACGGGAGTTCCGGTGGCGGCAAGCACGTTGCCGTATTCAAATTTATTTTTCCTGCCGCTGCGCCATAAAATAAATTCATAGCCGTAATAGCCCTGCAGGCGGGTTTTGCCTCTGCGTTTTTCCTTGCCGATTCCTATACCTATATAATATCCGGAGTTCGTCATCACATCTTCGCGCATGGGCGGAACGGCAGGGTAGGTGGAAGGATTGGTAACCGATGCATCCTGAATCATGGCGCTCTGGCTGGCGGAATTAAAACCAATGCGCACATCTGCGCGCAAAGCGGTGTGAGCATCTTTGAACATTTTTCCGGTAACGGTCATGAGCGTGGGGTTGAGCCATGCTGCTCCGGGAGAAGTGTTTTGAGTGGTGGAGCCGCTGAAAAGATTTCCCATGTAATTCATAAACGGCACGGCATCAAAACTGATTGCCCAATCGCCTGAATCGGGAAGAAAGGGTTCGCCTTTGCGCGTTACGAGTTGCGGCTGCGGTGGAAAAGCATCTTGGGCAAACAATGCCGCTGTCATCACTACAAATAATGCTGAAAGAAATATTTTTTTCATAAGGGAATTTTTAATTGAACGCCTGCTCAACGAAACGTTTGCAAATATATTGTATTATGCTAACATCGAATGAGCGCGAACATTACAAGCGAGAAATTTTTTTCCGAAAAGAAATTTTCTGAAACCGGTAAATGAGAGAAATATCGGTGAAGAAACTATCCTTCATTGACATAAATTCATTGACCGATTGAGAATACGCAGTTCCATTGTCATCAATAAATTTTATTTTTCCTAAAAGCCAATACGATTCAACACCTGTTTGAATGCTCATGGAGAAATGATGCGTGAAATCATAGCGCATTCCCCAAAATGGCGCGATAGAAATTTTTTTAAGATAAGATTTTTGTTCTTCTAATGCGGTATACTCGTAGGAATATCTGAGTTTTACAACATAAGGTGGAAATGAAAGAGTATCATTACGAAATTTTTCTTTAACCCTGTCTGTTGTTTCGGAAATAGGATAAACAGCGCCAAGCACATCAAATCCAAAAATGAATTTTAATTTTTTCTTTCCCATTTTATATTCATAGCCCGCGCTCAATCCTTTGCTTGGCTGCCCCGAAAGAGTATAATCTAAATAGGAACTGGTGCTGTCGGTAGAAGAGGCGGTAGAAAAGGCGGTAGAAGGAGGAAAAGAAAAATAGGAATAGGAAATACTGCGAGATATAGAAAAAAAATCTTGGTTATCTCCTCTAAAAACATTTTCATAAAAAAATCCGAATCGTATTGCTGATTTATTAAAAAAATGTTTATAAATAATACGGTAAGTGCTTCTTACCTCATTAATCAAAGAATATCTTTCTTCTTTTTGATAAAGATTATTGGGTGGATTAGGTTGTAGTCCTCTGTATAAAATAGGCGCAATGCCCACGGCAATTTCGTTTTTAATAATAGTGTCGGGTTTCACAGCAGAGCGTGGGCGGTGTTTATAAATTTCCACAGGCATTAATGAAACTCTTGCTCCGAAAAGATTTTGCCAACTCATACTCACCGTTGTTCTGTTCAATTCGGGAATGGAAGAAACATTGGCTCCCACTCTGACTTCATAAAACAAATGCGAGTGTTTCCAGAAGTTTCTTTTGTTTCCCATTCGCCAGTCAACACCCATTGGAATAAAAAACGAACCGCCAAAACTATTTTTGTTGCGCCATATTTCTTGTTTTTCAGAAACACTATCATAAGAAGTGTCGTCATATATGATTTGCTTATCAATAACCGTTTTATTAATACTTATTCCTGCTGTAATTCCAGCGCCTGTATAAAAAGAAAAGTGCCTTGCAGGATTTGTTCTGTAAATAAGCGAACCATTCAACCTGATATTGCGTGAAAAATAAGCCATCGAATACGATGTGTCGTTATGATTAATATTTTTAGTGGTATCATGCGGAGTGGATAGTTCATGAAAAAGAGGAAATGTTGTAAAACAATCAAGCCCTATTCTTAATTCAGTATTTTTTTTATACGCTGTTTTGTCTTTATTCCTAAACTTTATTCCGCTTGAAAGAGATAAGTATGTTCCGGAATATATTGTATTCGCGTATTCATACGAATTATAGTTAGAAAAATTATTTTGTAATAAAACAGAATTAGATGAGAGCGTTTTGAAATCTCCAAGCCCTCCATTATCATTTCTGTAATTATTATCTCCTATTTGAAAATAAAAACCTTCGAGTTTGAATTTATGAATGGTCTTTATAGCAGCAGAATCGCTTTCTGCAAACACAAACTGAACATAAGCAAGAGAAATAAACAAAGCAATTACTTTCATCGGAAGAAAATTATACCAACGAAAGTAAGAAGAAAATATTGCAGCGGCTAAAACAAACTCTCCCCGCTCCGTCAGATGACGGATGCGCCCCTCTCTTTCAGAAAGAGAGGGATGTCCGAAGGATAAACAGCATACATGTAATGCAGATACTTAAACATCTTGTCAGTGCTCTCATAAAAAATAATTAGTGCAGAAAGGAAAAATGAAATTCGGATATTCGCATTCATTCGCGATTCGAACAACAGGTTTTCCAGTTTACAGCGATTCGTATTAGGTTTTCGGCTATCTTTTTTGCCGTTTCGGCTAAAGATAATCAAAAAAGGATTGCGGACAAAATATTTTTCTCTTTATAAAAGTGAATGGCTGTTATTAGTACATTAGTACAGATTGGTAAATTAGTAGATAATGCTAAATTTGTTCAACAGAAAATTCTTCAAGTGAAAAAAACAGTTGCCATCATTTTTTTATGCGCCTTTATCAGCGCGCAGGCGCAGCGGGCTGTGTTCACGCATTGCGCTTTCAGCACGCCCGATAATAAACCATATATAGAAACCTATCTTTCCATAGACGGGAAATCGGTTTCATTCAGAAAAAATAAAAACGGAAAGTACCAGGGCGATGTGGAAGTGGGAATTATTTTTTCGAAGAATGGAAACATTGCCGCCTCTAAAAAATATAATCTTCTCAGCCCCGAACAGAACGATACGCTCACGCGTCCTGCTTTTGTAGATGAGCAGCGCTTTCCGCTCGATACGGGCGAATACGAAGTGGAACTCATGCTCAAAGACAAAAACAAGAATGGAAAAACCGTTTCCATGAAAGAGAAAACAAAAATTGATTTCCCGCAGGATAAAGTAACTGTTTCCGGCATCGAAATGCTTTCTTCATTCGCTAAAGCCGAAAAAACCGGAACGCTTACCAAAAACGGTTTCGACCTTGTTCCTTATACTAATATTGATTTCTACCCGGGAAACATAAATGAAATTTCTTTTTATGCGGAAATTTACAACACAAAGAAAATTCTTGGCGAGAATGAAAAGTTTTTGCTGACCTATTATATTGAAACCAACGAAACGAAAATGAAACTGGAAAAATATGCCGTTGCAAAAAAAGAAATCGCCTCTCCTGTAAATGTTCTTCTTTCAAAATTCAATATTGAAAATCTTCAGAGCGGAAATTACAACATGGTGATTGAAGTGCGAAGCAAAAACAACGAGCCGGTTGCGCAGAAAAAAGTTTTCTTCCAGCGGCAGAATGCAAAAGCGAAAGAAGACCTTGCGAAAGATTTATCGGGCGTGATGGTTGAAAACACCTTCGCTTCTAAATTTACCAAGCGCGATTCGCTTTCGGAATTTATCCGTACTGTCCGCCCCATTTCCACTGAAGCAGAAAAAAGTTTTATTGATAACCAACTTAAACTTGCCGAACTGAAACTCCTGCAGCAGTTTTTCTATAACTTCTGGCAAACACGCAATCCGCTTTCGCCCGAGCAGGCATGGAATACATATTACCAGGATGTGAAAACCGTAAATAAAAAGTTTGGCAACTTTATTTATAAAGGATATGAAACCGATATGGGGCGCGTGTATTTGCAGTATGGTCCTCCTGATACGCGCGATGAATCTCCCAGTGAGCCGAACGCTTATCCGTATGAAATCTGGACATACTATACGCTGGAAGACCGCAGCAAATTAAATCCCAACCAGACCAAACGCAAATTTGTTTTTTACAATCCTGAACTGGTTGCCAACAATTATCAGTTGCTGCATTCCGATGCGCTCAGCGAACTTCACGATGCCAACTGGGACATGAAACTGCACAAGCGCATGACTCAATCAAATGACATGGAGCAGTTAAATGCGCCTGACCATTTTGGAGGAAACGCGCACGATGAATTCAACAATCCCCGGTAAAAAATTTTCTTGCTGAACAAAAACTTAGGAGTATTTTCGCTTTATGCGGCTCGCCATCGCCATTCTTAACTGGAACGGAAAAACGCTTCTTGAAAAATTTCTTCCGGATATAATAAAATATTCTGAACCGCTTGCCGGAGTGTTTGTGATTGACAATGCTTCTTCTGATGATTCCATAAAATTTCTTTCGGAAAAATTTCCATCTGTAAAAATCATCCGCAATGAAAAGAATCACGGCTTCGCGAAAGGATACAATGAAGGGTTAAAGAAAATTGATGCTGATTTCTTCCTCCTGCTGAATTCAGATGTTCAGGTTACTGAAAACTGGCTGGAGCCGCTTGTGGCTCTCATGCAGAATGAACAAATTGCCGCTTGCCAGCCCAAACTTTTAAACTACCATGTGCGCGATGAATTTGAATATGCCGGTGGAGCAGGAGGGTTCATTGACAAATACGGCTACCCGTTTTGCCGCGGAAGAATTTTTAATTCGTTTGAAAAAGATGAAGGGCAATACAATGATACGCGGGAAGTTTTTTGGGCGAGCGGTGCGTGCTTGTTCATTCGCTCAAAAGTTTTTTACGAAGCAGGCGAATTAGACGAAGATTTTTTCGCGCACATGGAAGAAATTGATTTATGCTGGAGAATACGCAATCTCGGCTATAAAATATTTTATTGCTCCGAGTCGGTAGTGTATCATGTAGGCGCTGGCACGCTTGCAAAAGAAAATCCGAAAAAAACTTTTTACAACTTCCGCAACAATTTGCTGATGCTGGTGAAAAATCATGCGTCAGAATATTTTTTTATTAAATTGAAATTCCGCTGCGTGCTGGACGGTATTGCAGCACTTCGTTTTTTTTTGCTGCAGGGTGAGTTCATTCATTTCTGGGCGGTGCTGAAAGCGCATTTGAGTTATTACTCTTTGTTTTTTAAAATGCTTCGCAAGCGAAACGCCATCAAGAAAAATATTAAGCAATATGCAACCGGATGCGTTTACAGAAGAAGTATTGTCTGGGATTATTTTATAAAGAAGAAAAATAAGTTTTCGGAATTGGAAAAAGAAAGATTTTAGGATGTGTCTTCCTTCGAAGGAGTCCGTTCTGGACATTCATCCAACCTTCCAACTTTCCACCCTTCCTTTTCTTTTAGATATTTGTTCATAAAAAGTTTCCATTCTTTTTTATCTTTGTCCATTCTCCGCAGCGCTCTGTGGATTAACACCAACAACATGAAAAAAAATTTTACTGCCGCAGTTAAATCTTTGCAAAACGAATTGACTCGAAATAGTGTATTGCTTTTCGTATTTTTCGTATTGTTTCGCTTTTCGGGGATTTCACAAAACGTGGGAATCAACGCAACGGGCGCAACTCCTAATTCTTCTGCAGGATTGGATGTTGACTTCACGGGTAAAGGCGTGCTTGTTCCGCGCGTGACGCTTACGATAACCACTTCTAATTCTCCGGTCACATCTCCTGCAACGAGTTTGATTGTGTACAACACCGCCACGGTGAATGATGTTACGCCCGGTTACTATTACTGGGACGGAGCAAAATGGCTTCGCCTGATTAATACCGGAAACAATGCCGGAACGGAATGGCTGCTTGCCGGAAATGCCGGAACAAATCCTCCAACGGATTTTATCGGCACTACTGATGCAAAAGATTTTGTTATGAAAACTAACGGTGTCGAGCGAATGAGAATTTCTTCGGCAGGGCTGGCGGGCATCAATACTTCTCCTGCGGGAGCATATCTGAAAATTTCTTCGAGCAATGCTTCGTACGATGGAATGGATGCATTTCACACTTCGGGTTCCACCACTTCTGCATTTAATGCGGTGGAAGGAAATGTAACTAACGGGGCATACACTACTGCAACAGGTTATCTTGGTTATCACAATACAAACAACAAAACTTTTTCTGTCTATGGAAACGGAGGAGATCTTGCCGGAATGTTTAACGGGAAAGTGGGAGTGAATTCTGTTTCTACTGCGTTAACAAGTTCCGATATTGAAGTGAGAAATAATGTGGCGGGAGCAAACCCTGTGGATGTATTTCTCCGCCAGACAACTTCGAACACGCTTCTCAATTCCATATTGGGAAATTTGGATTTCGGAGATGATTACAACACTTCCTCGCAGGCACGAATACAAGTTTTAAGAGATGCGGCTTCGTCTTCATCTACTGATTTGCCCACTGCATTTGCTTTTTCAAACATGGCAGATGGAGGAAATACGCTTACCGAGCGAATGAGAATTGCAAACAACGGAAATGTGGGAATCAATACTACAAATCCGACTATGATGCTGGATGTTGCGGGAAGTTCAACCACTGCAGGCGATGCAGTAATAAGAGGCGTTTCAACGGGAAATGGGGCCGTGTATGGAATTAAAGGAAGCATTACTTCCACCACCAACACAGCAGCCGGAGTTTTTGGATTGGCAAGCGGAACAAGCGGGCAAATTCACGGAGTGCTCGGGCAAACCTATTCCACCACCGGCAATTCAAGCGGTGTGCGCGGCTATGCCGGAGGAGCAACAGGCACAACATTTGGAGTATGGGGAGAAAATAATTCAACTTCAAGCGGTGCAACAGGTGTATATGGAATTTCTACGCAGTCAACCGGAAATGTAAATGGAGTGTGGGGAGATGTATCAAGTACTACTGCCGGTGCTTCCGGAGTATATGCCACTTCTTCGGGCGGCAGCGGAACGTACGGCATGTATGCAGCGAATACAGGAAATAATGGAA
This sequence comes from Bacteroidota bacterium, assembly GCA_016195025.1. Classification (NCBI taxonomy): domain Bacteria; kingdom Pseudomonadati; phylum Bacteroidota; species Bacteroidota bacterium. Next base: position 90,390 of record JACQAL010000076.1, read on the forward strand.
ATGGATTATATGGAGAATGCAGCGTTGGCGCGGGCGCTTATGGAATTTGGGGAAAGAGTACAACAGGTTATGCAGGATACTTCAATGGAAATGTGCATGTGGCAGGTACGCTTTCTAAATCTGCCGGAGCATTTAAAATAGACCATCCGCTTGACCCCGCAAACAAATATCTTATTCATAGTTTTGTTGAAAGTCCCGACATGATGAATGTATATAATGGAAATGTTATTACTGATGAAAATGGAGAAGCGATAATAAATCTTCCGTCTTATTTTCAAGCGGAAAATATAGATTATAAATATCAATTAACTGTTATTGGTCAGTTTGCGCAGGCAATTGTACTCAAAGAAATTTCGGACAATCACTTCACAATTAAAACCGATAAGTCAAATGTAAAAGTAAGTTGGCAGGTAACAGGAGTGCGAAATGATTTGTACGCTCAAAAAAACCGCATAGTGAATGAAGTGGAAAAAACCGGTGAAGAAAGAGGAAAATATATCCACCCTGAGTTATATGGATTAGGCTACAATATGTCAATAGAAAGTTTGCGCGGAAAGAAAGAACAAAAATAAATTTAGGAATCAAAAAATATATTTTACCTTCATCCTCGTAAAAATTAATACATGAAAAGAGAATTACTTTTTTTATTTCTGTTTTCAATTTCACTTTTCTCATTTTCCCAAAACAATGCGCTTGTTCTCAATGGCGCATTTATGAGATTGAACGGAGGCACCAGTTCCACTCCCATTTATCTGGTGGTGAACCAACCCAACCCTGCCGGCATTCTGGTAAACAGCGGACACATTATTTCTGAGAGCGATTATAATTTTGTGAAATGGAATGAAGGCGCTTCCACCGGAAGTTATGTCTATCCTTTCGGCTTCAGTACCACCGATTATATTCCATTCACGTATAACAAAACTTCGGGTGATGCAAATCTTGCTATGTCCACTTACGCAACTTCCAACCCCAACACTCCGCTGGCAAACGGTGTGCTGAATATGAATCCATCCGGTCCCGCTTCCGATGCAAGCGATATGGTGGTTGACCGCTGGTGGCGGCTTCAGGTTGAAAACGGAGTGAGCGCTCCTTCGGCTGACTTGACTTTTTCGTATCGCGGAAATGAAAATACCATTGCCGGAATAAATTGTCCCACCGATTTAATTGAAGCGCAATATTGGAATGGCGCCAACTGGGTGGGTCCTGCATTTACTCCCGGCACTGCCTGCACAACGAGCGGAATAGGAACTTCGCTCGCAAACGGAGTTTCTGTTTTCACCACTTCTTCTTCTCAGCCGTTTGTTCTCGTAAAGAAGAACAGCATTCTTCCTATTGAACTGCTTGCATTTTCAACTTCATGTGAAAATAAAAATGTGATTGTGAAATGGAGTACAGCTTCCGAACAGAACAATGATTATTTCACGATTGAAAGAAGCGCTGATGCTGTGAATTATCAACCCATCGGAACAGTGAAAGGCGCAGGCAATTCTTCTATTGTTCTGAATTATTCTTTTGCCGATTCTGACCCATTAAGCGGAACTTCCTATTATAGATTAAAGCAAACTGATTTTAACGGAATGACAAGTTTGTTTTCATCGGCTTCACTTTCTTCATGCGCAAGTGCTGGATGGAATGTGGCGATTGGTGAAAATCCAACTGCGGAAGGAAATATTTCTATTATGATTAGCGGTGCCGAAAATAAAAATGTCCGCGTGTCTATTACTGATATTCTTGGTCAGAATCTTTATACAAAAAATATTACAGGGCTTACCGGCTCGTATTTTTTGAACGCGCAGATTCCGTTTGCTTCCGGATTATATATAGTAAGCGCTGCAAGTGATGATAAAGTTTTCTCGAAGAAGATTGTGATTGCGCATTAATTAATTCTCCTGCATTTCTTTTTTCATTTCATCTAACGGCAATACTGCAGAGTTGCTTTTCACAAACCTGCACCACATGCAATCTTCCTCTCTGCAACCTTCCGTAAATTCGTGATTCATGATTTTGTTGTAAACTTCCTTGATTTGATTTTTTACGATAGTAATATCTTCTTTTCCCACAACTACTTTTTTCTTCACAAATATTTTTTCCTTATCGTGCTTCTCAATGAAATCAATTTCCCCGGAAACCATTTTCCATTCCTTTCGCCTGAAATTATCGAGCAGAATTTTATAAAAAACAATCTGCCTCCAGTAATCTCCGCCCAACGGCTCTTTTTCATCGGGAGGATTCAGTTTCTTAATTCCGTTTTCGGGTTTGCCGGTTTTATAGTCAATCACATTTGCTTCGTTGCCGGTAAATTCTATTTTGTCTAACTTTCCGTTGATGGGAATTCCATCTGCTTCAATATCTTTAATGGAAAATTCCGTGACAGAAATTTTATTCCACGAGTTCACGTAATGGTCGTAATAATCTGGAAGAGTATTTTCTCCGAGCGCAAGACGGTTTTTGTACTGCACTTCGGTGAATGAATCACGCTGTTTGTACATTGCTTTTTTAAACGCATCCACGAAATTTTCTTTTGACGGGAATTTATTTTCTTTCACCATCTCATCGAAAAGCCATTTCATTGCGCTGTGCACTGCAGTTCCGAAAGCCAGGTTGTCATTTTTAGCAGAAGGAACGCGCAAAATATTTTCATAATAAAAAGCCACCGGACATTCCAGATATTTGTTCAGGTGAGTTATGCTCAGCGAATAATCTTCCAGCACCGAATTGATGTATTCTTTTTTGAGCGTGAGAATATTTTCGGTAGTTGGTTTTTCTTTTTCCGTGAGTGATAGAGCGGTGTACTCGGAAATTTTATCTGCAGAAAGATGTTTGCGCTCAATGGCAATGCCTGTTTCAGAAATTATTTCTTCCATGAATTGCGTGCGTTCAAGCATTTTTCCTTCGTTTGTTTTTTCCGCGAATGAAATCTGCAGATGTTCTTTCGCTCGCGTCATTACAACATAAAATAACCTGCGGGCGCTTTCTAATTTATTTTCATCGTCCTTGGTGGTGAAGGTGAGCGTATCCGGAAGTGAGAACTTATTTGTCATGCCTCTGGATTTCTCCCAGAAGTCGGTGGTGCAGCCAATCATGAATACATGCTGAAACTCCAGCCCTTTTGCTGAATGCGCGGTGATGAGATGCACGCCATTTTCTTCGTAAACGGTTTTGTTAATTGGAATCGAAATTTTTTCTTCTCTCATCTCCTGAATTGTTTCCAGAAAATCTTTCACGGAAATAAGCGGGCGTTTGGCAGATTCGTTTTTAATAAAATCAAAAAGCGTGGACACCACTTGCAGAAGCCACGTGCGCTCAGGCGAATCAAGAATGTGTTTCAGGATTCCTCCCCAGTTCAATATTTTTTCGAAAAGAAGCTGAAGCGTGGAGTTGGAAACTTCGGTGAGCCAGCGTGTCAAATTTTCTTCGAAGAAAATAACAGAACCATAATTTTCAAGATCCAGTTTTTTAAGTTCGTCATAATTGGAAAGAAAAACTCTCCACCTCAGGTAATGTTTTCCGCAATGCGCGGAAATTTTTGCAATGTCTCGCGGGTTTAAGTTGAAAAATTTATAATGCATCATTTCAAACAACAGGTGCTCTCCGCTGTTTGGTCTTTTATTTTCTTCACTCAGGTAAGTGAGTATGTTCAGTATCTGCTGCGTGATTGTTAAGTCGAGAATATTTATTTTCTTTTTTACGTTATAAGGAATATTTTTCTTTTCTAAAAGAGAAATTATATTTTCGGCTTGGCGATGCTTGGCATAAATGATTGCAACGTCAGAAAGATTTGAAATTTGTTCGACAATGGAATTTTCTTCGTGTTGAGTATTGTAATACTGAATTAAAAATGGTTGATGGTTGATGGTTGATGGTTGATGGTTAGCAGCAAGAGTTTTACTAAGCGAAGGAATTTTTTTCAGAAGCGGAGTTTGATTTACTAATCTCTGTTCGTTGTTATCAATAACTGCTTTTGACGCATCCAGAATTTTTTGCGTGGAGCGATAATTTTCTTTCAGCACGATGACCTCCATATCATTTTCGTAGCGCTCGAAGAACTGCGTCATGTTTTTTACGCGCGCACCTTGAAATTCATAAATGCATTGGTCGTCATCGCCAACAACAAACACGTTGGGTTTTTCCCAGTAAGAAATGAGCCGTTGCAGTAATTCATTCTGTGCACCGCTTGTGTCCTGGTATTCATCCACCAGAAAATATTGATACCACTCCTGATAATTGCGCAAAAAATTTTCATCTTTCTTAAATGTGTTCAGCACCCAGAGAATCATATCCGAATAATCATAGCGGTTGCGCTCGCGCATCATCTCGCAATATTTCGGAAAGAGGGCAGAGGCAGCGCGGAGCAGTTCCATTTTCTCTTTCACAGCATCCACATCTTTTTGTTTTACATCGCCTTTTTTATATCCCTGCTTCGCATTATTTACTTTGTAGATGAATTCATCGCGGTTAGGTAAGTCGGAAAGATATTTATCGATTTGTTCCGAAACAAATTCGGGCGTCCAATCTTCCTCTTTCATTCTTTGAAATAAATCTTTCAAGCGGGTTACATCATAGTAGATTTCACCTTTCAATCTCTTGAGCGGATGTTTTGCATCAAGAGAATCTACCATGTCGCGCAAGAGTTGAACATTCTCCAATTCGGAAATAGGTTCTAACTCTCTCTTGCCGAAATAATCGAGGTTGTGCTGAATGATATCGTTGCAGAAAGCGTGGAAAGTGTAAATGTTCACGCGGTAAGCCGTGGGGCCGATGAACTGGAGCAAACGATTTCTCATAGCAACAGTTCCGGCATCGGTGTAAGTGAGGCAAAGAATATTGTGCGGAGCAACCTGCAAATCCGATTTCAGAATATGCCCGATGCGCCCGGCAATGATTTGCGTTTTGCCCGTGCCCGGACCTGCAATCACCATCACAGGCCCTTCAATGTGCTCAACGGCTTTGCGCTGCTCGGCATTGAGGCGCGCGAGTTCCTGCCGGAATTGTTTTTCGTAATGAGTTTTACTCTCCGCTGTTTTCACAAAACGAATCTAAGGAAAATCACAGAGAGAAAAATGTTTGTTGATAAAAATAAGAGAGATAAACTTATTTTATTTTCGATTGAAACTTTACAGTATCCGTAAGTTTTTCATGCGCGTCATTTTCATCCGCTATGAATTCATAAAAACCTTCGCCTTGTTTTGCAAGGCGCAGAATCATTGCTTTGCCATACCGGTTTTGTCCGAAAGCAAGAACGGATAATTTAATTTCTTGTTTGGATTTTTCCGAAACCAGTTTCATTAACTCTTCTTCGTTTTCCGATAAACCGTTAAATCCTCCGTCAGTCGCAATGATGATTTGATTCATTCCTCCTTTAATAAAATTTTCTTCAGCGTTTTTATAAGCCGTTTGAATTGCTTTTCCGCCTTCGGTTTTTCCTCCACATTTTAATTGCTGAATCACATTAATTATTTTTTCGTGCTCATTGCCGGAAGTTCCGGGTAAAACAATCTTCGCTTCATTCGCATAAGTAATAATTGTGATTCTGTCTTCTGCTCGTGTCATTTTTGCAAGATGTATCATTGCCGATTGAAGCAGCGGCATGCAATCGGACTTGTTCATGCTCGAAGATTTATCTATGAGAAAAACAATATTGTTCTTTTTATAATCGGCAAGAGAAAAATCTGTTTTGCTGATTGTCGGAAGCGGTGCCAAATCTTTTTTAGAAATAACAATGGAATCTTTCTTTGGAATTATTATTTTCTTTTCAACAGGCGATAATGCAATTGTGAGTTTATGATTCTTCGGGTTAAAATGTTTTTCTGCTGTTTTGCTTTTATATCCCGGATGTTCGGCAAGCACAATATAAAATCCTATGTCAGATTTCTTTTTGAAGTTTCCGTTCTCATCGGTTTGGTGCTGTGTGAAAAATTCTCCTTTAGTAATTTCAAGAAAAGAATTTGCAACCGGTTTTTCTGTTGCAGAATCAATCACAGAAATTTCCAAATCAAACTCAACTGGTTTCAAATTGGGTTTTGAAAAAGATGGACAAGCCACATCGGCAAACTCATCAAAACTCAGAACTTCACCCTTGTAAATTATATTCACCGGAGTTTGTGATGCGCTGTGATAAATCGGAATGGATGCATTAAACTTTCCTTTTTGTGACGGATTGTAAACAACTTCAATAATTCCGGTTTTGCTCGGCTCAATTGCGCTTGCAGGAAATCTTACCTCAAACTCACGAGAATATTTTTGTTTGAGAAGAAAAATTTTTTGATTCGTTGTGTTTGTTGCTTCAATCGTATCCACATGACTCACCCAGTTTTCTGTTTTTGGAAAATTAAATTCGGTGACACTGAAAGAAAGTCCATCGTGAATTTCCTGCGCGAATAAATTAACGGAAATGAAAAAAGAAAGTAAGCAAAGAAAATTTTTCATGAAACGAATCTAAGGAATTTATTCGGTAATCCTGATTGTAATCGGGCTTCCCACAGTAAGATTATACAATCCGGAAATTCCTCCGCGTGATTGCGCGATTTCAAGATAGCCCGCTGAATTGAACAGCGCAAGAATTCCTCCTGAGGAAACTTCATTGTAGCGCTGTGAAATTTCTGCAATCTCTTCTCCCTGGAATTCGAGCGTAAATTTTTTTCCGCGGATGGTATCGTTGAAAAATTGTTTGGTGATGTTCGCCACCGCATTGCCGTACGAATCCACATACATCACCGTTCCGTGCAAAACATTATCTGTAAACACGGGACGAATAGTATTTACCTTTTTGAAATTTTCCTGCGCAATTCCCAAAACTTCAGGCGTTCCTCCGCGTGCAAGATGGCAGGCGGCTTTCACAAAAATATCTTTCAGCGGAAAAATCATTATATCAGTTTCCTGGCGAATGTTGCTCAGGTCATAAATTTTATCCGGCACTTTTTCAAACAGCAAAGAAAAAATTCCGTTATCCGTTCCGATGAAATAATGTCCGTCACATAAAATTGCCAAATGATTTTGATTTGCGCTTGCTTCGGCATTTATACCTATTATATGTACAGTTCCCGCAGGAAAATTCGGATACGCCTGTTTCAAAACATACGCGCCATGACGAATATCAAACGCGGGAACATTATGCGTAATATCCACAATCGCCACTTCGGGCATTTGCGAAAGAATTGCACCCTTCAGCGCGCCCACATAATAATCGGTGAGTCCTAAATCGGTGGTGAGGGTGATGATAGGCATTGTTAAAATGTCAATAACTTATATCTGAAAAAGTAAACACTTTTTTTATTTTCGCTTTGCAAAAGTAAAAACAATAAACGAAACCAACTTTCTTGAACGAACTTCTTATCCGAATTGATTCCGAAAATCCTGTTGAGTTTTATGGAATCAACGACCGCAATCTCTTCTTAATCAAAAAACGTTTTCCGAAACTTAAAATTGTTGCGCGTGGCGACACGCTGAAAGTTTTAGGCGAACAGGAAGAACTGGACTTGTTTGAAAAAAGAATCCAGGCGCTGCAGAATTATTATTCCACAGGCGGAAAATTGTCGGAAGATGTAATTGACCAGATTATGAGCGGAAACGAATCGCAGGTAAATGTTCCGGCAGATTCGGGCGATGTAATTGTTTTCGGCAACAATGGAATAATTGTAAAAGCACGAACAGCAAATCAAAGAAAGATGGTGGAGAGTGCGAAGAGAAACGATATCATTTTTGCAATTGGTCCCGCGGGAACAGGAAAAACGTATACGGCAGTTGCGATGGCAGTGCGCGCGTTGAAAAATAAAGAAGTCAGAAAAATTGTTTTATGCCGTCCTGCCGTGGAAGCGGGAGAAAGTTTAGGATTTCTTCCGGGTGATTTGAAAGAAAAACTCGATCCGTATCTTCAGCCGCTATATGATGCGCTCTACGATATGATTCCTCCCGAAAAAATGATGAACTATATTGAGAACCGCACGGTGGAAATTGCTCCGCTTGCTTTCATGCGCGGGCGCACGCTCGACCATGCGTATGTGATTTTGGACGAAGCGCAAAACGCAACCGAAGGACAATTGAAAATGTTTTTAACCCGCATGGGTTCCACTGCGAAATTTGTTATCACCGGTGATGTAACGCAAATTGATTTGCCGCGAAACCAGCCATCGGGTTTGGCAAATGCTTTTCAGATTCTCGGAGGAATTAACGGAATAGATTTCATTCATCTTGATGGAAGCGATGTGGTGCGCCATCGTTTAGTGAAGAGTGTGATTGACGCGTATGCAAAAACAAAAGGCCCGATTCAACCAAACGTATAATTTTTTATGGAAGCAATTACAGCAACCAATTTCAAATTTCCCGGGCAAAAAAGTTTTTACAAGGGAAAAGTGCGCGATGTATATAACATCAACGATGAAATTCTTGTAATGATTGTGTCGGATAGAATTTCTGCGTTTGATGTAGTTCTTCCGAGAGGAATTCCTTATAAAGGGCAAGTGCTGAATCAAATCGCTTCGAAGTTTTTGAAAGCGACTTCTGATATTGTTCCCAACTGGGTGATTGATGTTCCCGACCCGATGGTTACCGTTGGAAAAATGTGCGAGCCGTTTAAAGTGGAGATGGTGATTCGCGGATACGCGAGCGGTCACGCATGGAGAACTTACAAAAGTGGAAAAAGAGAATTATGCGGAGTGAAACTTCCCGAAGGAATTAAAGAGAATGATAAATTTCCGGAACCGATAATTACTCCGAGTACAAAAGCAAGCATTGGGCATGATGAAGATATTTCACGCGAAGAAATTCTGAAGCAGGAAATTGTTTCGAAAGAAGATTACGAGCAATTGGAAAAATATACGCGTGCAGTTTTCAAACGCGGAACTGAGTTGGCAGATAAAATGGGATTGATTCTCGTAGATACAAAATATGAATTCGGAAAGAAGGATGGGAAAATTTATTTGATTGACGAAATTCACACGCCTGATTCTTCCAGATATTTTTACAAAGAAGGTTATGCCGAGCGCCAGAAAAAAGGTGAACCGCAGAAGCAACTTTCAAAAGAGTTTGTACGCGAGTGGCTCATCGCAAATAATTTTATGGGCAAAGAAGGTCAAACAGTTCCTGAAATGACCGATGCAATTGTAAAACAAATTTCTGACCGTTACATTGAACTCTACGAAAATATTACAGGAGAAAAATTTCAGCGTGCGGATGCTTCGAATGTACTTGGCAGGGTGGAAGCAAATATAAATTCATTCCTGAAAAAATATTTTTCTTCAAAGCAAGCAGTTCATTCCTGATTCATTCTTCAGAATCTATCCAGAATTTCTCTCTTATATTTGCGCCACCTATGAGAGGAATAATTTTCTTTCTTCTGTTTTCTGCTTTTGCAAGTAGTGTATTTTCCAATTCTAAAAATTCTGATTCCACACAAACTTCAAAGAAAGAATATACTGCTGTTCGCATTTCTCATCCGCCAAAAATTGATGCGGACTTAAACGATTCCTGCTGGATGAATATTCCTGTGGCAACAGATTTTATTCAATCGCAGCCCAACCCGCTTCTTCCTTCCAGAAAAAAAACGGATGTTAAACTTGCGTATGATAATAATGCAATTTATGTTCTTGCTATAATGTATGATTCTTCTCCTGATAGTATTTTACACGAACTGTCAACAAGAGACAATGCTTTTTTCGGACCCAATGCCGATGCATTCGGAGTTTTGTTCGATACCTATCACGATAAACAAAATGCTTTTTTATTTTCTGTGACCGCTGCAGGTGTGCAGGCTGATACAAGATTATCGGGAGATAATTTTGACGACTCATGGAATGCAGTGTGGGAAAGTAAAGTGAAGATTACAAATTACGGATGGGTTGCTGAATACAGAATCCCTTATTCTGCACTTCGTTTTCCAAAAAAAGAAATTCAGGAATGGGGAATAAATTTTTCCCGCCAGATTAGAAGATGCCGCGAGTTCAGTAACTGGAATCCGATTGATCCGAAGGTGAATGGAATGGTTGTGCAGGCAGGAATTCTTCATGGCATTTCAAATATTAAATCTCCGCTACGGCTTTCTGTTTCACCTTATATTTCTACGTATGCCTATAATTTTGCCGGTCAAAATTCTTATGCCTTCAACGGAGGAGCAGATGTAAAATACGGCATCAATGAAAGTTTTACAATGGATATGATGCTGATTCCTGATTTCGGGCAGGTGAGAAGTGATGACAAGATTTTAAATCTTTCTCCATTTGAAGTCCGCTATGATGAAAGGCGTTCTTTCTTTACCGAAGGAACGGAACTTTTCAACCGTGCGAATATTTTTTATTCTCGAAGAGTGGGAGGAATTCCTTTACGATACAATTCCGTGTACGATTCAACAAGGACAAATGAAATCGTTGATAAGAATCCGCAAAATGCACAACTGTATAACGCAACAAAAATTTCAGGAAGAACAAAAGACAAACTCGGCATTGGCTTTTTTAATGCAGTTACCGCTCCTGCTTATGCAACCCTGCGCGATACTCTGACTAGAATAACAAGAAATATTCAAACCCAACCGCTCGCTAATTATAATGTTCTTGTTCTGGACCAGGAATTAAAAAATAATTCTCATGTGAGTTTGATTAATACCAATGTTTCCCGGCAAGGAAAATTTGAGCAAGCAAATGTTACTGGTACGGAGATTTGGCTGGTTGATAAAAGCAACACTTATGCTATACGTGCGTTTGGCAACTTAAGCCAATTACATTTTCCAGATTCAGCAAAAACGGATTTAGGATATAGATACCTAATTAATGTAGGTAAGATAAGCGGTAATTATACTGTATCGCTTGTTGAACGCGCGACCACACAAAATTTTAATCCGAATGATTTTGGTTATATCGCACGCACGAATGAGTTTGCACATTTTTTGAATCAGAGTTACAATATTTACAAGCCATTTTGGAAAATAGTTAAGATGACAAATGATTTGGGAATTGATTATTTCATGCACTACAATAATCCCCGCGCTTATTCATTACTTAACATTGATTGGAACACCGATATTGATTTTAAAAATTATTTTACGTGGGGATTTTTTGGTCATGCTCAGCCCATTAAAAATAATTATGATTTCTACCAGCCGCGCACTATCGGAAGATATTATGTGTACTCGAGCAATTACGGATATGGAACATATTTTTCTACTGACTCAAGAAAAGCATTTCATCTGAGTGGCTCTGTTGGTAAAGTCATTTTTAATGAGCGGAATAGAAACAGCGTTGAGTTTTCTTTGTCCCCGCGTTATCGTTTCAATGATAAGTTTAATATGACTTATTCTTATTGGCAGGGAAATGATGCAGATGATGTAGGATTTGTAGATAATGTTAATGACACAATTATTTTTGGAGTGAGAAACGTGTTTACAAAGACAAACACTATAGAGGGAAATTATCTTTTCACACCTCGCATGTCGCTTTCCTTGCGCGTGAGGCATTACTGGTCGCAGGTGAAGTACAGTTCTTATTTTGCGCTGAATGATATAGGAAAAGATTCTCCTACATCTTATAATACGAGCAATGATATAAACTTTAACGCCTTCAATATTGATTTGGCTTTCACCTGGCAGTTTCATCCCGGCAGCGAAATAAGTATTGTTTGGAAAAACGCCATCCTCACAGAGAAATCAGATCTTGTAAAAAATTACTATGAAAATCTAAATAGAACTATTGGCTCTCCTCAATCAAATAGTTTCTCCATTAAAATTCTTTATTACCTGGATTACCAGATGCTGAAAAGAAAAAAATAACTTCCACACAATATTTTTTTCCTTCCTTCGTTGTCTGCGTAACTTCTTAAACTTATTGTCATGAGAACATCATTCATCCTCCCCATGATGTTCATTTCAACTCTCATCTTTGCGGAAACTAATTTCATTTCTGTCGAGGAAGCAGTCAAAAAGAAATTAGTGAAGGTTCACATTTACGGAAAAGGCGGGCATTGCGGAGAAGTAATCCGTATGAAAATTCTGAACATGTAGAATTTTCCTGTCGCTTATTCGGTGGAAGCGGGGAGAAGATTGGATTCGAAAGATTCCTTGCAGCAGGATATTCTGATTACAAAATCTGCCACCGTTCAATTGCTCGCGCACGAAACAAAAACGTATGACATTTTCGGAATGTGCTGCCAGGCGCATAATCATTCGCCTGACAGCGGAAGTGTTTTCAGAGTTGGAAAAATGGCAGACAGCAATTTAGTTACGATGGCAAGGTTCATTGATAAAAATAATTTGCAGAAAAGTTCGGTTGCGCAAAATGCGGTGTGGGTTCTTTCCGATGGAAATCCGATGGAAAGCATCGGAGGCGATGACCCGCTCAGCAAAAAAATTCAGCAGTTGATTGCAAAACTTACAGGGAAATCTCTTCCGAAATATAAAACAGAATACAAGCAGAGCGATAATGGAATTGCATTCTACAGTCATCCCGCAAAAATCAGCGGCACTTTTGAATATGACATGTTCACGAACGGACTGGCAACGTTTGGAATTTACGATTCGCAAGGTCACGCGGTGGAAATGTTTTTCACCGATGTTCCGCGCGATAAAGGATTTTACATTTTCAATTATGAATTCAAGACGAGCAATCTTCCCGCAGGAGAATATTATGCGCGGTTACGATTGGATGGGCAGGTGAAGAAGGAGCAGAAGTTTACGTTTTAATTTCAGGAAATCAAACCGTCCTTCATAATTAATTTTCTGTCTGCCATGTTGGCGAGTTCTTCGTTGTGCGTAACAATGATAAATGTCTGCTGAAATTTTTCGCGCAGCGTGAAAAATAAATTATGAAGTTCTCTTGCGTGAATGGAATCCAAATTTCCCGATGGCTCATCGGCAAGAATTACCGAAGGAGAATTTATTAATGCACGCGCCACTGCAACTCTTTGCTGTTCTCCTCCTGAAAGTTCAGATGGTTTATGATTTTCTCTTTCACTCAATCCTAAAAAGGAAAGAAGTTCTTTTGCTTTTGTTTCCGCTTCTGATTTTGATTTTCCTGCTATGAAAGCGGGCAGGCAAATATTTTCCAGCGCTGTAAATTCGGGAAGCAAGTGATGAAACTGAAATACAAATCCTATTTGTTTATTCCTGAACCCGGAAAGTTTTCGCTCGCTGAGCATTTTAATATTTGTTTCGCTGATGTAAACAGTTCCTCCATCGGCTTTATCAAGCGTTCCTAAAATTTGCAGCAGTGTTGTTTTCCCAGCGCCCGATGCGCCTACAATGGAAACTATTTCCCCTTTTTTTATTTCGAGTGAAACTCCTTTCAGCACGTGAAGGTTGCCATAGGATTTATGTATGTCTTTTGCTGAAATCATTTTCAACGAATAACGAATCGGGCACGAATATACGAATACGAATAGTTGTTATATTCGCTTCTCTGTTTTTAATTTATAATCTATAATTCATAATTTCCACTATGAACTTACATGAATACCAGGGAAAACAAATTTTAAAATCTTTCGGAGTAAATGTGCAGGAAGGAATTGTTGCGGAAACCGTTGAACAGGCGGTGAGCGCAGCAAAACAATTACAGCAGGAAACCAAAACTCCTATTTGGATTGTGAAAGCGCAAGTGCATGCGGGCGGAAGAGGAAAAGCGGGGGGAGTGAAAGTTGCAAAAACACTGGATGAAGTGAAAGAAAAAGCCACTGCCATTCTTGGAATGAAATTAATTTCGCGCCAAACCGGACCGCAGGGAAAAATTGTTCATAAAATTTTAATTGCGCAGGATGTTTATTATCCCGGAGAATCTCAAACGAAAGAATATTACATCAGCGTTCTGCTCAACCGCGCGCACGGAAGAAACATGATTATTTATTCACAGGAAGGTGGAATGGAAATTGAGGAAGTGGCGGCAAAAACTCCGGAGAAAATTTTCAAAGAAGAAATTGACCCGAAGGTCGGGCTCAAAGATTTTCAGTGCAGAAAAATTGCTTTCAATCTTGGTTTAAGTGGGGAAGCATTTAAGAACATGACAAAGTTTACGGCTTCGCTTTACAAAGCATACGAAACCATTGACGCTTCTCTCTTCGAAATAAATCCGCTGCTGAAAACTTCCGATAATAAAATAGTTGCCGTTGATTCAAAAGTTGTGCTGGATGAGAACGCGCTTTTCCGCCATCCTGATTATGCCGCCATGCGTGATAAAATGGAAGAAGACCCCACCGAAGTGGAAGCGGGCGAGCACGATTTGAATTATGTGAAGTTGGATGGTAATGTGGGCTGCATGGTGAACGGTGCGGGACTTGCAATGGCAACGATGGACATCATTAAACTTTCAGGAGGCGAACCCGCAAACTTTTTAGATGTGGGCGGCACTGCAAATGCCGAGCGCGTGGAACATGCATTCAGAATTATTCTCAAAGATGCGCACGTGAAAGCAATCCTTGTAAATATTTTCGGAGGCATTGTGCGCTGCGACCGTGTGGCGCACGGAATTGTGGATGCGTATAAAAATCTTGGCAACATAAAAGTGCCGATTATTGTTCGCCTGCAGGGAACGAATGCGATGGAAGCAAAAAAAATTATTGATGAATCGGGATTGAAAGTTTTTCCTGCCATTGAGTTGCAGGAAGCAGCCGACTTGGTACAAAAATGTCTTTCTTAAATTCTCTATCTTTGCCAAAATTATTTTATGCCGGATAATTTACTGAAAGGAAAACGGGGAATCATCACAGGCGCGCTTGATGCAAATTCTATTGCGTGGAAGGTTGCCGGCAGAGCATACCAGCAAGGCGCAACATTCACTCTTACCAATGCACCGGTTGCCATGCGCATGGGGGAAATAAAAAAATTAGCAGACGAAACCAAATCCGAAATTATTCCTGCTGATGCAACTTCTGTGGAAGATTTAACAACGCTGTTTCAAAAATCACAGGAAGTTCTCGGAGGGAAAATTGATTTTGTTCTTCATTCAATAGGAATGTCGCCCAATGTGAGAAAAAATATTCCGTATACGGAACTCAACTATGAATTTTATCATAAGTCCATAGATATTTCTGCGATGTCACTTCATAAAATGCTGAGCGTAGCCATGAAACTGGATGCATTGAATGAGAACGCAAGCATTGTTGCTCTTTCTTACATTGCAGCGCAGCGCACCTATCCTTTTTACAATGATATGGCAGAAGCAAAAGCCATGCTCGAAAGCATTGCGCGGAGTTTCGGCTATCACTATGGAAAGAAAAAGAAAGTTCGCGTGAACACTGTTTCGCAGTCGCCAACCAAAACCACTGCCGGTTCGGGCATCAAGGGCTTTGAAGATTTTTACAACTATGCGGAAGCAATTTCTCCGCTGGGAAATGCCAGTGCGGAATCCTGTGCAGATGTTTGCATCGCGCTGTTTTCTGATTTAACACGAATGATTACTATGCAGAATATTTATAATGACGGTGGCTATTCAACTACCGGAGTGAGCATGGAAGCAATGGAAAAATTTAAATCCTGATATATGAAAAAAAAATTTACAATAACACTTCTTCTTCTTTCTTTCTGCCTTCTGAATAATTTTCTCTATGCGCAGAAATCAAAATTTAAAAAAACCATCCGCGGGGAATTTCAACTGCCGCGCGCAACGTGGAACAAAGCATTCACCAAAACTTTTTCAGGCGTATTCAATTCAGGCATCTCTCTGAATTTCGGAACAAAACATTTCAGCGTGGGTCCGTTTTATAGTTTAACGCAGTACCAGGTTTTTCCCCGTTTGTTTGACGACCCGCATGTGATTCAGACAAATCATACCGGTGGATTAGTTTTTCATTTAGATAAACTTACTGAAACCGGAAACGGAATGTGGTCGGCTTTCATTATGCCCGGTTATAGTTGGATTAAATACTCGCGCATTCTTTGCAAGGATAACGGACATCCGCCTTATCAGCCGCAATCTTCCGCCAAAAGCATAAACATTGGCGGCTCTTACACCATGATGCTCGATGAATGGGTGGGAGTGGGTTTTATTGTCGGCTTCAACATGGTTGACCATGTTTTCTATCCCGAAAATGTTTGCCTTGACCAATGGCAATCATACGATACGGATGATTACAAAGGTGATTTGAAAAATATTTTCTTCGGATTTAATTTTTACTTCGACCTTGCTTACAAGGCGCCAACTGCTTCGGAAGAGTAATTTTTATTTAGTAGAGCGGGAAACGGGATTTGAACCCGCGACCTTCAGTTTGGGAAACTGACATTCTACCCCTGAACTATTCCCGCATGAAGAGTCGGGGTGAGAGGATTTGAACCTCCGATCTCCACGTCCCGAACGTGGCGCGATACCGGGCTTCGCTACACCCCGATGAAAAAGAGCACAAATGTAAATTAAAAAGCAGTGTGTTAATTCAAACTTTTCAGAAACTCCACGCGCTGCTGCACCTGCTCGTTTTTTCTTTCCGATAAATATTTTTCATAGCAGAACAACGAACGGTTTTTATCTTTCAACTGGAAATAAACGGAGCCGAGATTCTGATACATTTCGGGATAAGCGGAAGCGGCATGAAGAAATGCATTGGCGGAAAATTGTTTGGCAGCATTCATCCATCCGTAATAAAAACAAAACGCAATGAGATTATGCTCTTCGTCCGGAAAATATTGCCGGTGGAAAAGCAACGATGCAACAGAAGCATTTTTCTTTTCATGCATGAGAGAATCAATTTCTTCATTGGAAAAATTTTTGACAGAAGATAAAAGCGATTGCTCGCTGAGAGGCGGAACGATGTTTGCAAAATCATTTTTCAGATACACGGCTGCATTTCCATCCACATAGGCGAGCCGCCAGTTGAATTGCTTCTGAAGAAAAACAATCCATTCGGGCGTGACGAAATAAGAAAAAATAATTATGTCGGGATTATATTTATCGAGAAGATTTTGTTTTTGCGCATCGCCCTCTGCATTCACCTGTTCGTTAAAATTTTTTTCTCCCATGAAATCCACCCGCCCGTCAATGGAAACTTTTTGGTTGGTGAAGAATTCAAGATAGCCACCATAATCCATCTGGTTCAGAATTTTTCCGCGGACATTATTTTTCAGCAGCCATTCCGTTGCTTTTACGGGAAGATTGTGATTGCTCCAGCCAAAACCAAACCGGTACGAAGCGCGGTAATGAATGTACAATGCATTGCTTCGAATAAAAAAAATCAGGAGAAGGCAAAGCAAGATGAACGCAACTGAAAATTGTTTGAAATAGTTGCCTGCAAAAGAAAGTTTTGCCTGCTTCAGTTTAGTAGTTACTTTTTTTTCTCTGATAAATCCTAAAA
The DNA here is from genome assembly GCA_016195025.1 of Bacteroidota bacterium. Taxonomy (NCBI): domain Bacteria; kingdom Pseudomonadati; phylum Bacteroidota; species Bacteroidota bacterium. Next base: position 107,640 of record JACQAL010000076.1, read on the forward strand.
TAACAATGGGAGTAACAGCAAAAATAAAGTAGCCGGTATTTTTCACAGCGGAAAAAGCAAAATAGAAAAAGACAAGAAAGAGCAGCCACTCGTGCAGTTTTCTTTTTTTATATCCCACAATCAGAGAGAGAAAAGCAATTACGGTGAACAGGTCAAAGAAAATCCATTGGTGAAAGAGCGCGTGAAAAAATCCTCCTTCATATAAATGCGCGCTGAACGGGCTTTGAAGTTCGCGGATGCTTTCTTTAAAAACATTTCCGCTTTTAAGCGCCACCGCCTGTTCGAACGGGAAAATAAATCCGTTCAGCCCATAGGGATTCAGAAAGCAAACAAGCAGCGATGCGCTTCCGTAAATGAGAAATGTTTTAGAAAGTTTTTTTTCTTTCCAATAAACAGAAACAGCGTAACAACCCAGCGCAACTAATCCGAGAATGAAAAGCGAATGCATGTTCACCCATAAAAGCATGACCAGCGGAAGCCAGCGGATTATTTTTTCATTTCCTTCATAGTGCTTTTGGAGGATATATAATGTAACACAAAGCAGCAGCCACGAAACTGAATGCGGGCGGATTTCAAACAGGGGAGAAACAGCAAAGACAGCGAGGAGGAAAATACACGAAGAAAAATACGAGTCGGCAGAAGCAGCCGGCAGCCGGCAGGAAATTCTTTTATATAGAAAAAATAATGCTCCTGAAATAAAAAGTGAATTGATAAGAATTAATCCCGCGCTTCCGGCAAGGGAATAAATTCCATAGAGGAGAAGTTGATATATCCAGTTGAGGTCAATGTATTTTATTCCTTCGGTGGTGTAAGTGAAAATATCATTGGGAGGAAGAGAAAAATTTTCCATCATCCATCTTCCTGCGTGAAGATGAAAGCCGATGTCTTCTCCGTAAATATTTCTGAAAGAAAAAAAGAGCGCGACAATTCCTGTAAACAGAAAACAACTGTTTCTCAGATTGATTTTATCTGAAGCGTACATATATAGAAATCCTTATTTTTGCCTCCCTTTATTTTTGTTATTGTTCTTTAATGCCCGGGTGGTGGAATTGGTAGACACGTACGTTTGAGGTGCGTAAGCCGAAAGGTGTGCAGGTTCAAATCCTGTCCCGGGTACAAATCATTCATAGATTCTTTATCTGAAAATATCGGCAAACGAAAGCGGGCGTTCTTTTTCCCGCCACACAAAGTCCTTCAGTTTGAAATCTTCGGGAGTAAATTCTTTCATAGGGAAAAGCGTGGCATCGGGTTTTTTGAGGAAGGTAATTTTTTTCACTTCCTCGTCCTTCACATAAATCATGAGGTTGCTGCACATCGCTTTGTTCACGCCAATTAATTTTTCTTTGTCTTTGGCGAAATAAATTGTTTCTCCGTTTCCTTCCACGTGAATCTTCGAAAGTTTGTTGTCTTTGAAATAGCCCGTCATTTTCTTTCCTTTGATTTGATTGTACTTCAGAGAATCCTCTTTTGAAATGATGAACGCAAGTTTATCGAGATACATGTTTTTAATTTCTCCTTCCACAATTTTGATTTCAATCTTCTCGGCAGTGAGTTGGTTTTTTTCGCTCCAGAGAACGGGATGGCGGAACATGCGCATGAGCGAATCCTTCGAAGAATAAACCAGCGAATCGCAATTGCCCTGCATATCGCTCTTGTAGAATTTCACTTTATGCCAGGCAAATAATTTCCGCCAGGTAATGGAAGTGTCTTTTTCATTTTTGGTGTTAAGCGGATGCGTGTCCACCGAGCGAAGCGTATCGCCATGCAGGAAGAGCGTGTCGTTGTCAAAATATTCTTTCAGCACCGCGCTGCCGGTAACGGTAGATGTTTCCAGTTTTCCCTGGTGAAGCGCCCAATCGCCCGAAACGACAATATGTTCTGCCGTGTCAATGATGGAAACATTTCCCATAGCGCGCCCAAGGTTTTTTTGCTTGTCAAGGAAAATGCTGTCGCCCTGCATTTTCTGCCCTTGCGAAACGATGTAGGCATTTTTGCGGAATAGGGCTAAATCGTTATCGGTGTTGTACCAGCCGCTTTCGCAATACACGTAGGTGTCGGTGCCTTTGATGTGCGTGGGACCGAGGAAATACGCGGTGTTGTTTGCGCCATTGTAATTGAGCGTGTCGCAGTTGATTTTATATTCGGGATTGATGAGTACCACATTTTTCTTGAAGGAGTAAAAACTTTTCTTCGGATTGAAGTAACCGAGTTCGCTGGTGAGTGTGTTTTGTTTGCTCACAATGGTTCCGCCATTGGGATAATTCGCCTGCCCGGCTTTCATGTCGTAATAAAGAAGTTCGGTGGTGAGCGTGGTGTTTCCCTGCACGTAGCGCACATTTTTGTGGAGTTCCGCCATGCGGGCATTGCCGTTGTACTTCAGCATGTCGCCATAAATGTTTACCGAATCGCCCTGCTGAATGCGCACGTGGCTGAAAGCATCCATGGAATTATTGGGATAGAGATAGGCGCTGTCGCAGAAGAGAAGGGCATCTTCGTGTTTGAAAGAAACATTTCCGAGAAGGCGCTTCACCTCTTTGCCGAGCGATTCGTCAAACTCAAGCGAGTTGGCATGGAGGAGTTCTATTTTTTTTGCGCTTTGCTGCGCAAAGGAGGAATAAGGAATAAGGTATAAAGGTATAAGGGAAAGGCAGAGCAACCGTTTGAAGTTAGAGGTTAGAGGTTTGAAGTTTGAAGTTGAACATCTAACATCTAACATCAAACTTCTGACTTTCATATTTCGTATGGTTCGTATCATTTCGCTTACGCTGTTTTTCTAAGATTATTTTTGCCCTTTGAGTCGTCTTATTGTTTTCTCAATCCACTTCTCATTCGGCATCATGCACTTTTGAATGCGGGCTGCGTAGCGAATGCTGGCTAAAATTTCTTTTTGTTTTTCTTCAATAATTTTTTTCTGCTTCTTCGTTATCCTCCATCGGTTAAACATAAAAACAGCAAACACAATAACCAGCAATAAACCGCAAATCGCAGACCAGATAACGATTTTTTGTTTTCTGCTTTCTGCCGCTGCCACTGCCGCTTGCTTTTCATTCTCCGCTTTTGTTACGGCTTCCTTTTTCTCAAACTCAAATTCCATTGAGCTCCTCGCAATATTTTTTATGTTCTGCTCATTGAATATGCTGTCACGAAACAGGATGAACTGCTCGTAATATTGAAGTGCTTTTTTGTAATCGCCATTTTGCTTGTGTATCTCGCTCAGTGATTGATACGCATCCTTGCTTCCCTCAATATACCCTATTTCATTCGAAAGAGATACGCTTTTATTATATTCTTCTATTGCCTTTGAATATTTTTTTTGCCTGCTAAATACTGCCCCGATATTATTCATTGAATAAATAATTCCGCGCTTGTCATTTATTTCGTCAAATAATTTTATCGCCCTGAAATAATTTTCCAATGATTTCTGGTATTCCTCTTTTTCTTTATAAATAATTCCAATATCGTTAAGCGAATAGGCAACACCCTGTTTGTCATCAAGCGCTTCATACATGCCTAATGCTTTTGAAAAATACTCCTGCGCTCTATCGTAATCCTTTTTATAGTAGTAATAAATGATTCCTATATTTCTGGAAGAAGAAGCAATGCCTTTTTTGTTTCCTATTTCCTCGCGTATCTTTAATGCCTGCAGGTAATAATCAAGCGCTTTGAAATAATTCTTTTCAGCATAATAAACTGTGCCAAGATTATTTATTGTAGAAGCGATATCTTTTTTATTGCCCGCTTGTTCGCGAATTTTTAATGACCTTAAAAAATAATCTAATGCCTTGGGATAATTTCCCTGCTGGTTATAAATAAGCCCGATGTAATTCAGCGCTGTGCCCGTTCCTTTCTGAAAATTATTTTTTTCAGCCAACTGATATGCTTTCAACCCGTACTCCATTGCATTTGCATAGTCGCCCGTGTTTTGCAATTGGAAACAAAGGGTGTTTAAGGTATTCACCTTATCGGTGTCTTGTTTTGCAGTTTTGAATATGAGTAAAAGAGAATCGGTTTTGGAGTGCTGAGCGGAGGAGTAGAGAGCAGAGAGTAGAAAGCAGAGAGAAAGGAAATATGTTTTCATTTTGTTGTTATTGCAAACATAAGGAGATTCCTCACTTCGTTCGGAATGACAGCGCTGTTTTATAGGATTGGGCGGTCGGGCTTAAGCCCGACCGCCTCCATTACCCGAATGCCCGTTGTCATTCCGAGTGAAACGAGGAATCTCTTTATTGATTCCACCCCCGTTGTCATTCCGAGTTCCTCACTTCGCGGGACGAGGAATCTCATTTATTATTTCCAAACGAGGAACCTCTTTTTTCAGAAACAGGAATCTCTATCTTTCCATTTTCATACAAGTCCTTCCATTCAGGATTCTGCTTATTGATGAGCGCAATCTTTTTCGCTCCCGAATATCCTTTGATTTGTTTCTCTCTGGCAATTGCCAAATCAATGAAATCAAATTTCTCAAAGTAAAGCAATTTATCTACATTATATTTTTCTGTAAATCCCTTAATCAATTTCTTTTTGTGTTCGAATGTTCTTCTTACTAAATCATTAATTACACCGGTATAAAGAACAGTATGATTCTTATTGGTTAGAATGTAAACATAATATAAATGGATTTTCATCGGGTAAAATTATTCGTATCCTCTTTGTCTTTCTTTACGAGGGAGAGGAGGGAATCGGTTTTGGAAATTGCGGATTGCGGAGTGGCGATTGCGGATTGAGCAAAAGAGCAAAAGAGAAATATCCCGATAGTCATCGGGACAAAAGTCAAAAGGATAGTATCTTTTGATTTTCCTTTAAGTTTCCGTGTCTTGACCAACAGAGAATAATTTTCATGAAAAGCATCTAACTGCTCTTTTGTCCACTTAGGATTATCCTTTACCCAGTCCGCATAGAGAGCGAATTTGCTTCCTTCATCCCAATCCTTTAATGCTAAAGTGAAACTTATAAATTCTGCATGGCAACTGGAAACACTGGTATGTTCGTTAACAAGAACCGATGCCCACAGCAGGCGCAGGTTTTCCTTTATGTGCGTCCGCCCGTTTGTTTTATCAATAATGCAAATTTCCATTTGGCAAAAATAAACAACGCATGAGAACAAATATATTTCAAAGTAAATAAAATTTTGTTTGCGGTAACTTTTTATCTTTGCGCTTTAAACTAATTCTTCTTTGATATGAAAAAAATAATTTCTGCCTGCGGTTTACTGTTTTCGGTTTACGGTGGTTTTTCCCAAACCGATTCAACAAAAAAGCCCGCTGCGTTAACTGAACCTACAGATACCGGTCATGCCGGTTATGTTGTTCCGGGTTTGGACACCACGCATAAAGGCATTACCGATATGGGAGTGGCGGTGGCTCCTGCCATGTTGTTTTACCGCGTGAAGCCGGGAAACACCACCGTGCAGTATGTTACCATTACCAACGATACGTACAAGAAAAATAAATTCAAACTCACTTTTTCTGATTTCACCATGAGCGATGCAGGCGCCATTGAGCAAATTCCTATAGGGCAGAACGGGGAATACGGATTGACAAAGTGGATAAACGTTGCGCCCAATTACATTGAATTGCAGCCGGGCGAAAAAAAAAAGTTGCCGTTACCGTTTCGCTGCCCGATAACGATGCCGCCTACCGCTCGCTTTGCGCGCTGCTGATGATTGATAAAGTGATTGACCGCGATTATATCGCTCCGCCCGCCAACGATGATAAGAAGGTTGTGCTCGGAGTTATTCCCACTTATGGCTTCGGCATTTACATTTATCAGAACCCGCCCAACGTGAAAATAAACAAAGTGGAAATCACCAATTTTAATTTTACTTACGATACGGCAAGCAAATATGTATCGCTGCATGTAAAAAACAGTGGCGATGGAACCGGCTTCTGCAAAGCATACGTTGAACTCACTAACACAAGCACCGGAAAAAATGAGCGCATTCCTTTACGCTCGTTCACTGTTTTTCCAAAAAAGGAACGCGGCTTTGAGTTTACCGTTCCCGGTAAAATTGCCAAAGGAAAATACTCTGCCATTGCGGTGCTTGATTTTGGCAGCAAGGAAGAATTAGAAGCCGCAACGCTTGAATTTTCAGTGCCCTGAGGGCTGTTATTTTTTTTGTAACCTTTTTTCCGCATTGCCGTATTAAAGAGATATTTCTTCCTTATTATATACGTTATGCTGCGAAGCCCGCCCACCTAAAAATTTATGCCGTGTGAATTAAATATTCTTTTATCTTCGCTTTCCATTTCAACTAAGTAAAAACAAATAAACAAAAACATCTATGAAAAAAACAATTTTCCTACACGCAGCGTGCGCATTGTTCTTCGGAATAAATGCAAACGCACAATTGCAGGATGAAAAAAATGTAACCATCACAATGGATTTACAACCCATTCTGCAATTAAACATGCAAGGTCCTGACCAGATTGATTTCACCTTCGACCAGATTTATCAGTATTACGGAGGCATTACAAAGTATGGCGCAACTACGTTGAAAGTGAGCGCAAGCGTATCGTTCGACTTGTGGGCTGCAGGGCTCTCACAAGCGCAACTCGGTACCAACTTTATGTGGGATAACCCCGTGAACTACGGTGGCGCTGCCGGTGGTAACGTTCTTAATGGCGCTAATAACTTCATTCCGGTTTCTGCGCTTGAACTGCGCCAGTTTCCCGCCAACCCGGCTGTGGCTGCTACCTGCGCTACAACGGGCGCTCAAAACAGCGATTACAGCAAGGCGTTTCAGGCGGCAACTGCCGCTGGCGTGGCTGCTTCAAACAACGATGTGTTTGCCGCAAACCCAACCACTCCTTACACTTCGCCTACTTCGGTAGCGGGTGTTACCTCTGATAAATACATTGCAGGAGGAACAGGTGTGGGAACATTTGCTGCTCCCTGCGGAATTGCGGGCGGAAGTTATTTAACGCAAGCCGCTTTGGGTACAAGTAATTACTATTATATTATGGATTACCGTTTGGTGCCAGGGCTTCCGGCAACTTTTCCTTTCCACAATAATGCTGCTACTGACAGAGCATTTGGTGGTACGGGCGCAACCATCAATTTCGGTTCTCCAGGCAATGTTGCCGTTGCTGCCGCACAAGGTGCTACCGGCTTAGGAAAAACCGGTGGAAACAACTTTGCTCAGCCCGGTGTGTATACCATGTATGTAAAATATATTCTGGCAGAAGACCAGTAATAAAAAAAGGAGAGAGAGAAACCCGTCTCTGCTATCAATAGTATTAACTAAAGATGGAGGGCAGTTGAGAAGTAAAAAGTCATCATAAATCAGTGAGATGGGGGAAGCACGAAAAGTTTCCCCCATTCTTTTTATAGGTTTTCTTCTATTGCTCTTCGCTCGTTTTTACCATGGAAAAATATAGGTTATTACTAAGGAATAAATCTATTCTTAGATTTAATGTCCTGTTTTTTGTTTTCTATTTGTTATCTACTCCTATGTTATCGGGTTTTCTTACCTGCTGCGCGCAAGCCCCCACCGTTTGCGATGCCGCCCCCGCAAACAACTGCTGCGCAGCCATAGGCAGCGGAAGCACCTTCACCCTGGCGCCCAATAACCCTTCCGATAACATTAACCTCACCTTCGATAACTTTGGAGAATACCTGGCAGGTATCACAAAATATGGCGCCAGCACTCTGCGCCTCACCATTGCCGATGGCTCAGGAATACCAGGACCTTGCCCCGCCACACCCAGCATTTGCCGTTGGATATTGCATATAATGGAAGATAATTCAACCAACGTGGTGCTGCCCGCTGCCGCTGCAACCGAATGGGCGAAACTTGCCGTGTACGGAGGCGTGGGACCCATTTCAACCATACCCACACTTCCTCTGCTTCAAGTGCGCGTGCGCAACGCCTGCGGCACTTCCGAAACCAGCACCGGCTTTGTAACCCTTGCCAGCACCGCCAACTTCAGGTGCATCATTGATAACAGCTGCACCTCCGGCACCGCCCCCGACACAGGTCCCCATGCCGACCAGCCGGCAGGTATGTGCACCATTAATGTAGATGAAGCGGGAGGTTATCTCACCAACCCCGGAGAATATACTTTTATTATTGATTACCAAATCAAGCCCACGCTCACCTTTGTGGCGGGCGTATATCAACTCACCGTAAAATATTGCCTGCGCAACGGACCATAGAATGACTAATGACTAATGACTAATGAAAAGAAAAATTACAAAAATAAGTATCCTTATTTGTTATTCATTATTCATTAGCCATTATTCATTTTCACAAGACACCGCTGCTGTAAAAAAAGACACACTTCCAAAAATTAAACCCGACACTGCCGCTGCTGCTGCCAAAGACACCACTCCAAAACCTCTATTCACTGCTTTTTTCGATACCACAGAGTTCACATTAATAGAAGGAGAAATTGTTTCCAAAATACTGCGCCTGCAAAACAACAGCGGCAAAGAACAAAGCGTGCGCACCGCCATCAACTACCCGGGCGGATGGAAACTACTCACCGATGTTTCAAAATATTACACTCTCGCCCCCAATGACAGCATTTTTATTCCCGTGCGCATTATCCCCTTGGGAAAAATAAGAGGCAACACCAAATACCTCATCAACGCTTTTGTAATAAACAAAGATCAGGTGCCCATGGCAACTGCCTATTTTTATGCCGCCCGCCCCAAATCGGTTAACTGGGATATTACCATCTCCCCCTTCGATAAAGTGTACCTCATGAATGATTCCACCGGGGCAAAGTTTGATATCAACGTGCTCAACATCGGAAACGAAGAGCAGGCGCTGTTCATGCACATCAGCAATTACCGCAAAGATGTTTTACTCTACGACAGCACAGGGCGCATCCTCAAAAACACCTACCGCGAATTTAACCTCAAAGAACAGCATGACACTTCTTTTCATTACCGCGCAAGCATACTGCAAGGCAAGCGCAATTTCCGCACCGTAGATGAAATGGGTTATACCATCGGCTTTCTGAACGAGGCAAAACGCTATACTTTATTTGTTAACACCAGCCAAAGCCGCATACTCGGCACACAAGGCGTTCAGAAGATGAAAAAGGTTGACTTCGTGCGCCTGCCAAATGAAATGAAGGTAAACCCCAATAGTACTTTCTCCCTCCCCCTCATTGCCGAAGCCAATGTGGGCAACCTCGTTACCGGCCAGCCCGTAATGAATCTTATGTTCTCCGGCTACACCACCCTTGATAATGGTGCAAGCATAAATTATTTCTCCCAGTTTTTCCTCTCGCTCTATTATGCCGATTTCAGTTTCCTGCGAAACAGCACCCAATACTTCGGCTACTATGACAAGAAATGGCAAATACAATTGGGAAGCGTGGGTGGCATTGGCGGAGCCATTGCAGCAGGGGGCAGAGGCGCCAACGCCATGTACCAGATTAATCAGCATCACTCCGTAGGTGCATTTTACACACGCGCACCCTATTTCTTTTCCAAACCCGACCGCGAATCGGTGGGCGCAGTATATGCTTTCAATGCATTGCGCTTCCGGCTCATGACTTCCTATTCTCACTTAAGCAATTCAGGAAACGTAAACTATACGTCCGATTACCTTGGCGCCAACAGCAATTACAGTTTCAGGGAAGGGCATTCCGTTACCTTTGGAGGATACGCTGTAAGAAATGCCTCCAGCGCCCCTGCAAACCCTTTTGTAAAATGGGGCTTCCTTGCCTACGGAAGTTATTCGGGAATGTTTTTAAAAGGGAAACTGCAATCATCGCTTTCCGGAAATTATATTTCTCCCTACTTCACCCCCTTCGACAAAGGCGATAAAATCACAGCCGCTCATAGCAGTCATTATATGCTCAACAAGCAATGGAACCTCCACCTGAACAACAATTACAATCGCAACATTTACGAGCCGGTTCTCATCACTTCCAATCAGCAAAAACTCCGAAGCATCAACAACACACTTACTGCAAACACCAAAGTGGGAGAAAATTTTTTAGGCGGTGGTGTATTTTATAATTTCATCCGCAACAACGATACCATTAATATGCACTCACGCGGGCTCACCCTCAATTACAGCCAGGCAAAATATGAGAACAATACGTTCTTCTCTATGGGCATGCAGGGCGGATACAGCCGCCTTATAAACGCTCCCAATACGCGCGATTATTTTTTCTTCCAGTATTTCTCCCTCTTCCGGTATCACACTTTTTCGGGAACCATTCGTTACAATTACGGGACCGTGTCAGTGCTTGACAAATATTATTCTGATAACGGAGTGTATTACCAATTCTTGGGAGCCAGTGTAAATTATCAATATCAATTCCGCAATCCGCACTGGGTGCTGAACGATTATTTAAGTTATGCCTATTACAACCAGTTTAAAAGGCATAGTATAGGTTGGACGCCTGAAGTGCTTTACTTCAGCAAAACCGGATGGAGAGTGCGTGTAACAGGGGGGGTGTATTATTCTTCCAGCCTGGCAAACAGGGGAACAATTGCCATTCCCGGTCAAACCGAAGAAGTGCCCGCACCTACAAGAACTCATTCTTACACTACCATGCTTCAGGTGGGCGTTCGCAAAGAATTTAACATTCCGTTTCCCTGGGGTAGCAAGAAAAGATTTTTCTCCCACACCTATATCGCATTCATTGACCTGAATGGAAATAATAAACGAGATAAAAATGAATTGCTGCTCGATAATGTCGTAGTCCGCACAGACGAATGGGAAGTTCTTACGGATGAAAACGGAAAAGCAAAATTGCTCAATATGGCTCCGGGCAGATATAATTTCTCTGCCTTCTCCCTCATTGATTTGAAAGGATATTTTCCGAATATTGAAGACAGCATTTCGGTTATTAAAAACGATACCATTCCAGTGCCTTTTGTGAAAGGAGTGAAAGTGTACGGGAATGTTTTTGTGGACAGAGAAAAACTTTCTCCCGATGCGGAAATTCCAGTTGACCTTTCAGGAATTCATATCAGCGCTTCAGGGGTAAGGAATTATTCCACGCTCACTTCCAAAGATGGAACTTTTGAATTGTATGTCCCCTTTGGAAAATATACAGTAACAATGGATGAAAAAATTCTTGGCGACCGTTTTACCTTGCTTCAAAACAATATTGAAATCACGCTTGATAAAAAAACCGAAAGTTTATTTGTAACATTTCTTATAGTCGAAAAAAGAAGAAAACTGAACATTAAAAAATTTGGCGAGCCAACCGGCAGCGCAAAGGATTCTGCTTCTTCAAATCCTGTAGCCCCTGCAGGAATTACATGGACAGGAACCGACACAGTTTCATCTGCCAAGCCATTGCCGGGCGCCATTAAAGTTCCGGGAAAAAATAATTTATATTACTACATGCTTCCCACAGGCCCGGGCGTAACATACCGCATTCAACTTGCAAGCACTTCCAAGCGGCTTACTCCTTCGCAGATTGCAACTCAGTTCAAAGGCGTGACGAATGTGAAAGAATATGTGGAAGGCGGGCTTTATAAATATACCGCTGGCGATGTAAACAGCGTAGGAGAAATTAAAAAGCTGAAAAATGATTTACGGACGAAGGGCTATAAAGATGCATTCATTGTTCCGTTCAAAGATAACCAGCGCCTGCAGTATAAATAATTATTTGCCGGAAAAATATTCATAGTAATATTTAATTGCGCTGGAGGGCTCATCGTATAAATCATATTGAATTTCTTCACTCGGCAAATTTTTTGCATTGTATTTATAAATTGTTTTTGAAAGCACATTGCCGGCACCATCGTATTTGATTTCAGAAATTTTATTTCCCTTCGCATCATAGTTCCAAACTATGCGCGTGGTGCCTGCTCTTTGATAGGTAATTTCGCTGAGCAGATTTTTTTTAGCATCGTATTCGTAATTGGTTTTATAATTAATGCTGCCATCTGATTCGTAGCAGATAGTTTTTGTTTTTAGCCCGCCTTCGTTATATTCATAAACATATTTTGCCGTTACGGAATCTTTTTTCATCAGCAGCATCAGCGTGATATTATTTTTTGAATCATAGTTTATTATTTTCTTCCCCGTTTGAACAGAAGAAGAATCGTATTCGGCTTCTTCGGTTTTATCTCCTTTTTCATCGTAGGAAAAAGTTTGCCTTGCTTGCATTTTCCCGGTTGAATCAGAAATTATTTTTTCAATCTCCTGATTTTTTGCATTGAACTTACTGGCGGCTTTGAAAATTATTTTTTCGCTGGCATCGTATTCGGTTTTTTCCTGCAGGTTGCCGGGCGAATCATACAGATAAATATCTTTTGAATGAAAAGAATTATCTGCATGGTAAGAAGTTTCCAAACTTAATTTCCCTTTTTCATATACATAACTGATTTTTCCGTAGGGTGAACTGTCTTCAATGAGATTTCCTTTTTCGTTATATTTTTTTGTATAAAGCAGCGAGGAGTCGCGCTTCTTTTCTCCTAAGGAATATTTAAACTCATACGCATTTTTTGATTGTATGAACCATTGATTTTTTTCGGGCAGTTTATTTTTTGCCGGAGTTTTTTTGGAAGCGGATTTAGTTTTCGTTTGGGAAAATGATTCTGTTTGAAGAATAAATAGTCCGAAAGAAAAAAGCAGTATACGAAAAATCATTTGGTGTTATCTTTTTCTATACGATTTTATCATGTCAATCACTGCGCGGTTTTTACGGAGTTCGGGAAGAAATTTAAAAATCTCTTTGTGCTTTTTATAATCAAGTTGAAGTGCGCTTTGCAAATAGGTAAGCGCTTCCTGTTTTTTTCCAACCCAAAGCAGGCAGGCAGACATGCGATAAAAAATTTCCGCGTTATCGGGATGATGCTTGATTCCCTGCGCAAGAACTTCTACCGCTTCTTCTTTTTCTCCCTCTTCAAAAAGCAAATTAGAATAATCGAGCCAGATATTTTCGAGCGAAGGGTCTAACTCAATAACTTTTTTGTACGCTTCTTTCGCCTCATCGGTAAAACCTAATTTCTGATACGCATCGCCAATCACATACCAGTAGTCGGCATTTGCTTTTTCAATCTCAACTGCTTTTTTCAAATAGTGAATTCCTTCGGTGAGTTTATCCTGCTGGTCAAGCACGATTCCCATTCCAATCCATGCATCAGCAAGATTTGCATCAATGGTAGTAGCGCGGTTGTAATTCAGCAATGCCTGCTCAAGATTTTTCAACTTCTCGTAACACTCGCCTATATAACAGTATGTAATTGCTTCGGGTTTTTCATGCTTAAAAGTTTCTTCATAGCAGGAAACTGCTTCTTTCAATTTATTAATGTTCGCCAGCGAGTTTGCTTTATTGAAATATGCCGGAGCAAAATCTTCCTTGATGGCAATCACATAATCATACGCTTCAATTGCTTTTTCAAAAAGTCCGAGACGGTTATGCACCACTCCGAGATTGAACCAGGCGCAATGGCTGTACGGATTTTTGTCGAGGAAGGAATTAAAATAGTCAATCGCTTCGTTATCTTTTGACAAAACTTCATAGCAGAATGCAAGTTCATAGAGAGCAGCATCATTTTTCGGATTCAGGTGAATGGTTTTTTTCAGGCAGTACATCGCGTCATCGTATTGTTCGAGGTTTTCATATTCAAATGCGAGATATAAATTCGCATCCTCTTCAATATCTTTCGCACCTTCCGAATGTTCAATTGCCTTTTTGAAATTTTCAATCGCTTTCTCCGGCAGCCCTGTCAAACTATAAATAGAGCCGCGCGTCATAAAAATTTCCGGATGAATCGGGTCAATCACTTCCGCCTGCGTGAGCACTTCAAGCGCTTTGCGGGTTTCTTTATTCGCGCTGAGCATTTGCGCTTTGCGGATAAGAAATTCTATGGAGAAAGGATATTGTTCAAGCGCGAGTTCCACCGCTTTCATCGCTTTTGGATACTGATTGGAGGTGAGATAATAATCAATGAGAATGTCAAATTCATCGGCATCAAAAAAACTTCGCGTGTTATTCGAGAGAAGTTCTTCAAATCTTTTTATCAAATCGTCATTTTTCATAGTATAACAAACTTACATAAAATTATCATCACATTCACGATTTAATTTTAAACGAAATGAACTTGAAAAAATTATATTTGCCTGATAAATATTTTCATGAGAAAACCCAAACATATTAACAAGGAATTTGAAACGCTGAAAGTGCTTGGCGATATTGGCAGAGATATCACTTCTTCGCTTGACTCTGAAAAAATTTTATTTACCGTTTATGAAAAAGTGAACAAACTCATGGATGCCACTGTGTTCGGAATCGGGCTGTACGATGCGAAGAAAAAAATAATTGACTACCAGCTTGCCATTGCCGAAAAGAAAAAATACAAACCCTATTCGCGAAACATGAAAGATAAAAATCAGTTTCCCGTCTGGTGCATTGAAAATAAAAAACCGGTTTTCATCAATAATGTTTCACAGGAATATAAAAAGTATATAAAAAAATATTTTGACTCAAACCGCGAACTGGAAGACGGGAGCACCGAGCGCATTATTCATTCCATGCTTTACCAGCCGATAATAGTAAAGAAAAAAGTGCTCGGAATAATTTCAGTTCAGAGTTACCGGAAAAATGCGTACGATAAATTTCAACTGGAGATTTTGCAGAACATTGCTTCGTATACCGGCATTGCCATTGAAAATGCCCGCCTGCTTACCGAAGCAAAAACTTTTTCAAGAGAATCGGTTGCGCAGAAAAATAAAATAGAAAAAACATTTCAGCATACAAAACTCCTGGCGAAAATTTCGGAAGAGATTGCTTCCTCTTTATCGGTGGAAGAAATTATTTCCCGCGTTTATAAAAGCGTGAACGATATGATGGATGCTTCGGTGTTCGCCATTGGTCTTCACATGCCCGAAACAAATGAACTTTATTATCCGGGCGATATTGAGAAAGGAGAAAAACTTCCGCCCAATTCTACTTCGTTGGAGGAAGAAAAGAAAACCGCTGTAAAATGCTTTAAGAATAAAAAAGAATTTTTCATTAACGACTGGGAAAATTTTTATTTCCGGGAGCACGGTGTTCTTCCTCCGAAAGCCGATGTGGGCGATACGCCTTCTTCCATTATTTATTTGCCGTTGTTGATTAAGGAAAAACCGATGGGAGTTCTCACCGTGCAGAGTTTCCGGAAGAATGCATATACGGAATATCACCTGAATATTCTCCGCGCGCTGGCGGTTTCCACTGCAAAGTCGCTCGAGAACGCGCGGCTGTATGAAAACATGGAAGGAGAAGTGAAAGCGCGCACGGTGGAAATTAGAAAGCAGAAAGAAGAAATTGAACAAACATATCAGAATGTAAAACTTCTCAGCGAAATAGGGCAGAAGATTACTTCAAGTTTATCAGTGGAAAAAATTATTGTAACGGTGTATGACCACATCAATCAACTCATGGACGCTTCGAGTTTCTGGATTGGAATTTACAACGAAGAAAAACAAACGCTCGATTACCCGATGGGAATTGAGCGCGGGCAGCATCTTTCCTTTGCGCATTATAATTTATCAGATGATTACTGGATTCCCGTCTGGTCGTTCAAAAATAAGAAAGAAGTTTTTGTGAATGATTACGAGCGCGAGTACAACAAGTACATTCCCAGCCGCCCGCTGCCGAAAGCCATTGCAGGAGAAGCCCCGCAGTCATCCATCTGGATTCCGCTTTTTACAAAAGATAAAAAGCAACTTGGCATTCTCACCATTCAGAGTTTTCAGAAAAATGCCTACACGGAATTTCATCTCAATGTGGCGCGGAACCTTGCGCTCTTCACTGCCATTGCCCTTGAAAATGCTTTGCTATACGAAGAGTTAATGAATAAAAATAAAGACATTACTGACAGCATTAACTACGCGAAAAAAATTCAGAACACCATTCTCCCTTCCGAAGAAAAAATAAAAGAACTTTTGCCCGAATCATTTATTCTCTACAAGCCGAAAGATATTGTGAGCGGAGATTTTTATTTTATTGACCGCGCGCATGGAAACGGAAAAATAATTGCAGCCGCTGTTGATTGCACCGGGCATGGAGTTCCCGGAGCATTTCTCACCATTGTTGGAAATGATTTGCTCGATAACATTATCAATGAAAGAGGAATCACAAACCCGAAAGAAATTATTTCTGAAATGAACGAAGGAATCATTCACCGCCTTTCGCTCGTGGACGATGTGCAGCATTTGCGCGATGGAATGGATATGGCGGTATGCACCATTGACAAATCATCGAATCAACTTTCTTTGCTTTATTCAGGTGCGTACAACCCGCTGTATTTTATCCGTGATGGAAAATTAATTGAGATGGATGCCATTCGTTTCAACATCGGGAGCATTCCGGAAACTGCGAAAGAAAAAATTTCCTGCCATACGATGGAAATTGAAAAGGGAGATACGGTATATCTTTTTTCCGATGGCTATGCCGACCAGTTGAATCACGACACGGGAAAAAAATTTATGAAGGGAAGATTCAAGCAACTGCTTCTCGATATTCATCAGAAACCCATGAGCGAGCAAAAACAAATTCTCGAAGCAACACATATTGAATGGAAACACGGGCTTTTTCAAACCGATGATATTCTGGTAATGGGATTTCGTTTCTGAACTTTTTTACCTTTGTGCTTAATGAGCAACATTCTTCTGAATTCAACTGCGAAAACTCCCGAAGTGCGTTTTGATTCCGCTTCGGGAATTCTTGAAATTGAAGGACGGCTCATTCCCGAAAATCCCGATGAGTTTTTTTCCGTGCTTTACAACTCGCTGAATTCTTTCAAGAGGGATAATTCTGAAAATACTATTCTTCTTCGCCTTCATTATTACAATACAACGTCTTCGAAACGCCTGCTGCATTTTTTTCAGAAAGCGGAAGAACTTTATCAAAGCGGCTGCAAACTGAAAATCATCTGGGAGTACGAAGATGGCGATGACGATTCCATGCGCGATGGAGAGGATTACCAGCAGTTGCTCAAGATTCCTTTCGAAGTGAAACTTGAATAAATACTTCCGTTGCTTTCTGATTTTTCTCGCCTAAAATTTTATCTTTGTTTTCATTTTTGAAACATGTTAATCAAATCTATTTCGGGAATCCGCGGAACCATTGGAGGAAAATCGGGAGAGAATCTTACGCCTGCCGATATTGTAAAATTTACTTCTGCTTATGGCGCATGGACGCTGAATCAGCGGGCAAAATCTAAAAAACAATCCCGATATGTATCGGGAGCAAAAGTTGTGATTGGCAGAGATGCGCGCATGTCGGGCGAAATGGTGAGCAAACTGGTTTCATCCACGCTTCTCGGAATGGGAATTGATGTAATTGATATAGGACTTTCCACAACTCCCACAGTAGAAATTGCTGTAACCGATGAAAAAGCCGATGGTGGAATCATCATCACCGCAAGCCATAATCCGAAACAATGGAACGCGCTGAAACTTTTAAATGCTGACGGAGAATTTATTTCTGAAAAAGACGGACAGCAGGTTTTGAAAATTGCAGAAGACGATAAATTTATTTTTGAAGAAGTTCATTCGCTGGGCGAGCGAACTGAAAAAAATGAGTACATCAAAAAACACATAGATAAAATTCTTGCGCTTGATTTGGTGGATAAAAAAGCAATTAAAGAAAAAAAGTTTCGCATTGCAGTGGATGCGGTGAATTCCACAGGAGGAATTGCAGTACCCATGCTGCTCGAAGCGCTGGGCGTGGAAGAAATTTTCAAAGTAAACTGCGAACCCACCGGTGACTTTGCGCATAATCCCGAACCGCTTCCTGAAAATCTTTATGAACTTTCAAAAGTTGTCATGAAGAAACGCGCGCATCTCGGCATTGCCGTTGACCCCGATGTTGACCGGCTCGCTTTAATTTCCGAAGACGGAGAAATGTTCGGGGAAGAATACACGCTCGTTGCAGTGGCAGATTATGTTCTGAAAAATTCCAAAAAGGCCGTGCCTGCCGGCAGGCAGGGAAATACGGTTTCAAATCTTTCTTCCACGCGCGCGCTGAAAGATGTTACAGAGAAACACGGAGGAAATTATTTTGCTTCGGCAGTCGGTGAAGTGAACGTGGTGGAGATGATGAAAAAACATAAGGCGGTGATTGGCGGAGAAGGAAATGGCGGAGTGATTTATCCCGAACTTCACTATGGAAGAGATGCATTGGTGGGAATTGCTTTGTTCCTTACGCATCTCGCTAAATTCGGCAAGTCATGTTCAATGCTTCGCTCCACTTATCCGAATTATCACATCTCAAAAAATAAAATTGAAATTATAAATGGAATTGACGTGGGAAAACTTTTAATTGGCGTGAAAGAAAAATATAAAAAGCAACCCATGAATGAAGCAGACGGAATAAAAATTGAATTCGGAAAAGAGTGGGTGCATTTGCGCAGAAGCAACACCGAGCCCATCATTCGCATTTATTCCGAAAGCGAATCGCAATCCACTGCCGATAACCTTGCTAAAAAAATTATTTCTGACATAAAAGAACTTATCAAGTCAAACCGAAACGCCAACTGATGAAAGTTTATCTCGACAATGCAGCAACAACTCCTCTCGATAAAGAAGTTTTAGATGCCATGCTTCCGTATTTGCAGGAACATTTCGGAAACCCTTCTTCCATTCATTCATTCGGAAGAAAAACACGAGCGGCAATTGAAGGCGCACGGAAAATTATTGCGAAGAACCTGAATGTTTCTCCTTCGGAAATCTTTTTTACTTCGGGCGGAACGGAAGCAATCAACACTGCCATAAGAAATGCAGTAAATGATTTAGGCGTGAAGCATATTATCACCAGCAAAATTGAACATCATGCGGTGCTGCATTGTGCCGAAGCGCTCGAGCATTCCGGAAAAATAAAATTAAGTTTTGTCAATCTTGATAAGAAAGGGCATGTTGATTTGAATCACCTCGAACAACTTCTTTCTTCCAGTGAAAAAAGTTTAGTCACATTAATGCACGCCAACAATGAAATAGGAAATCTTCTTCCGCTGAAAAGAGTAGGGGAGTTGTGCGAAAAGTACAATGCCATTTTTCATTGCGATACTACGCAGACAATGGCGCATTATAAACTGGATTTACAAAGCGTGAATGTGCACATGGTAAACGGTGCCGCGCATAAATTTCACGGGCCGAAAGGAATTGGTTTTTTATACCTGAGCAACAAAGTCAAAATTAATCCATTCATCTATGGCGGCTCGCAGGAAAGAAACATGCGCGGTGGAACAGAAAATTTGTATGGCATTGTTGGAATCGGAAAAGCATTTGAAATTGCTCACCACGATATGGAAGCGCATCATAAACATATTCAGGATTTGAAAACATACATGATTGAACAACTCGAAAAAAATATTCCCGCAGTGGAATTCAACGGAGATGCAAAAGGAAGTTCACTCTATACAGTTCTCAATGTTCATTTCCCCCCGACAGAAAACGCAGAGATGATGCTGTTCAATCTCGACATTGCCGGCATTGCCGCATCGGGCGGAAGCGCCTGCACTTCCGGCAGCAACCAGGGTTCGCATGTGCTGAGAAATATCGGCTCGGATATGAACCGCCCCTCCATTCGTTTTTCATTCAGCAAATACACTACGAAAGAAGAAATTGATTTCTGCATTTCTAAACTAAAAGAAATTTTTCTGGTGAAGGTATAATCTTCGTCCGCGATAAATCGGGATGAAACAAAAAACGAAACAATACGAACCCACGAACTATGAAAATGTTCGTACTTCGTAAGTTCGTAAAAGATTCGTAGTTCGCTGATAGTTTACACCACCGTAATCTTCACTGATTGGCTCCAGTCGGCATCGGCTGCTTTTTCTTTTTTCAACTTGCGTGCGCTTTTACTTTTTCTTGCTTTTGCCGGAAGAATGGCGCGGAAGCGGAACCAGTAATCGGTTTTGGGAGTAAGATTTTCAACTGTGTTTTTTGTTTCGAGTGTGCAAATGGGGTCGCAATACACAAAGTTAATGTTATCGGTGCTTTGCTGCCAGAGGTAGGCGGCTTTTTTGGCTGCGGCTTTGGCAATTAAATCGCACGAACCGCTCATGTCTCCATTGCGCACGGTAAGTTCATCTTTGCTGCGTTTGGCTCTTCCTTTCACTTCCATTCCACCGCCTTCCGCCATTGCCACCGCGTTGGCAATGTTTGCGGGCTGGTTCACCACTTTCTGAACAATGCCGCGCAAGCCGTCCAGTTCATTATATACAATGGCTTTTTGCTCATCGCGAAGCGCTGCCGAGCCCGGCACGCGGTTGAGCGTTTTTTGTTCATCGGCAATTAAGGTGGTAATGTCGGTTTGCAACTGAGGAAGGTCGCCCTGAAGCGTGGGAAAATCAGTGTTGTTCTGCAGCAAGTCATGAATATGCTGCGCTTCGGTGATGAAGTTGTTGATGGGAGTTGCCAGCCCTATGGGCAGCAGCACCACAATTTTTGATGTGCTCTTTTTTGTTGCCATAAATTAGAAGTAAGGATTTAGGATGTAGGATTTAAGATTTATAAAAGCGTATTTATTAATTCAAATTATTGCTTCTTGAATTCAAATTGTTACTTCCTGAATTCAAATAGTTACTTTTTGAATTCAAATTATTACTTCTTGCATTCAAATTGTTACTTCCTGAATTCAAATGGATACTTTTTGAATTCAAATTATTACTTCTTGCATTCAAATTGCTGCTTCCTGAATTCAAATGGATACTTTTTGAATTCAAATTATCATCCCCTGAATTCAAATTGTTGCTTCGTGAATCTAAATTATGTCTTCTTGAATGCAAACTATTTCTTTTTGAATTCAACTTGCGGAGTTGTGAATTCAAAAGGATGCTTTTTGAAGTGGCGCGGACAATTTTTTTGCGCGCTGAAATTTTTGTTTCTTTCTTATTGCCGGATATTTTTTTCATGCCTTGAGAAAAAGAATGCGCAAACATACCCTTTCGGTCAATTCAAAATCTGCGGAACTCCGCAGATTTTACAACGCGGGTTTTTTCATTTTCGCGGGCATGAAAAATCATGAAAAATATTTTGCGTGCAACGAACTGGATGAGCAGCGGCAGGAAATACTTTTTTTGCTGATTATGCAGTTAAAACCTGCCGCCATTGCCGCCATTATTCACGAATGCAAACGCAATGTGGAAACTATGCTCGAGGAAATGAGGAATATATTTTGCCCTGCTAACCGGGGCTATCACTGCCTGGTGAAAACCGTATGTGAAAATTACCCGGGATTAAAAGAACACCTTGAGAAAAAGTTCGGCAAAAAGCATGCTGCCGATATTGCGCTTTACGGATTGGGAGTTGCAGGCAGGTTCGCGCCCGTTCAAACGCAGCAGGGAGAACATATATTCATAGAGAATGTGTATGTAAAAAATAAAAAAAGATATAAACCGCTTCCAAAAATGAGCGAAGAAAAAACTTTCGGTAAGCGATAATATCCGCTCATTCATCGAAGAATTTGGAACATTCGTCTAAAAACAAGTCGCTTCCATTGACATTTGTTTTTTATGGCATATATTTGAGCCGGTAATTTTTTCTTCTCATCTTAAAAACATACAGCATTAAAAATTTTTTCCTCTCCTTCGCCATCATCGCTTGCAGTTTTTCTTTTTCAGGTTTGCTTTTTTCACAAACCCTCTCCACCAACCTGCAATCGTTCAGCATTCTTTCGGGCTCATCGGTTACATCAGTTCAAACCACCGATGTGAACGGAAACGTGGGCGCAGTGGGAACGGTTGATTCCACCGTGAAGGCAGGCGGCACGGTTACCGGCAGCGTATGCGTGCTTTCAACCGCATTGGATAGTTTGAAACAAATTCAGCAGGCGTTTTTTAACAAGCAGGCGCAGACCATTTCGCAAACCAACGTAAGCAATACCACGTATGCTGCGGGAACGTATTCTTTTCCTTCTTCGCTCACCATGAGCGACCAGATTACTCTTGCGGGCGATTCAACTTCTAAATTTATTTTTAATGTAAACGGCCCGCTCACGTTTGATGCGCAGTTGGTTTTAAGCGGAGGCGTGCGCGCTGAAAATATTTTCTTCAACTCTGATTCAACCGTGCGCATTCTCGACAGCGCGCGTATATGCGGAACCATTCTTTGCAGCGGAACCATTTCGTGCATGACGGACTGCTTTCTGAAAAACGCCCGCCTGCTGAGCGCTGACAGCGTGAACATGATTGCTCCGGCAGATACGCTGGGCATCATAAGCAAACAATTAATTTCTTTCGGAAGTTCCTGCAACTGCGCCATTGATTTGGGAAATAAAGATACGTGCGCGAATAATATTACGATGAGTGACAGCGTGATGTGGTTTAAGTTTGTGGCGGATTCCTCTGTAATGCAAATAATAATTTCATCTCCTATTAATTCTAAACCAAAATCATTAGAAGTTTATAGCGGAACATGTAATTCCCTTTCTTTAATAGGTAGTAATACCGTATCTGCTAACAGCGATACTCTTCCCCATTTGAAACTTTGGGGATTGGCTGCGGGAAGTTCGTATAATATAAAAGTCATTAATGTGAATCCTCATGCTGTTTTTGGATTATGTGTAAACAAAGTTTCGCCAGTATCCCCTTTTGCATCTTGCGGTGCTTGGTTGCCTTGCGGAAATAACTTGGTAATAAATGGCGATTTCGAATCGGGAAATACCGGATTTAATTCCGGTCAAACTTTTTCTGCTGCAGGTTTGCATCAGGGAGAATATTCCATAGCGTCTGCTGCTACGCTTAATGCACTTAATAATTTTTGGTGCGCCACACCCTATAGCGGAAATAATTTTATGGTTTGCGATGGACCTTGTTCCCAATGCGCTACTCCAAGTAATAACCCATTGATCTGGGAGCAACTGGTTCCGATTTGCAAAAACACTCAATATGTTTTTTCGGCATGGTTTCATAATTTAGATAGATGTGTTGGCAATCAACTACCTCCCATTCAATTAACAATTAATTCAAACCCTGTTGTGCCAACGGCAATAACAGCAATTGCGGAATGCCCAGGCGGAAACGGCAATTGTGCATCTTTTAATTGCGCCCCCTGCAGCACTTGGGTGCAAATATGTGTGCAATGGACTTCAGGTGCTTCAACTACTGTGGCGGATTTACAAATCAATATGCCGATTGCGAATCTTGACCCATTTGGTAATGGAGATGATATCGGAATAGATGACATTGAATTTAACGCAGCAGGAAATCCTGCTGCTAGTTTTACTTTTCAAAAAAATGAGGACTGCATGGGAAACACAGTTGCCTTTACAAATAAATCCACAGGAGCAATTTCATTTACATGGGATTTTGGAGACGGCACAACTTCCTCTGCATTTAATCCAACCCATGTATATATTAAACCCGGACAATATGTGGTTTCACTGACGGCAGCCACTTCTTCGAGCGGATGCGGATGCTGCAGCGAATACTCACGATTAATTTCCGTCACACCCAGCGTAAACGGTGGCTATAATAATAATTGCTGTTCTTCCACTGCTCCTTATGCCTCAGGCGGAAATCACCCGGGCAATCCATATAGTTTTGACATTACCGGCAACACGGTTGCTATTGGCTCAAGTATTTATAACCCGGTCAGAGACACACTTACTATAAAAAAAGGAGTCACTTTAACCTTGCAGAACTTAACTCTTGAATTCGGTCCTTGGGGAAAAATAATTGTTGAGCCGGGTGGTACGCTTATTTTAGATGGCTGTAACTTAACAGGGCTTTCTTCCTGCGGCACCATGTGGCAGGGAATTGAAGTATGGGGAGATTATTATAGCAACCATACCCTTTCACAACAATCAGCACAGGGAAAATTAATAATGAAAACTTCAGGAGTTCAAATCCGCGATGCGCATAATGCAATTACGCTTGGAAAATTTTTAGACCGTTTTCTTCCTTCAGCATGTAACCAATCTCCTCCCCATCCATGCAATGTTACCGGAGGTCCTTATAATACTTGTTTCAGCGGAGGAATTATTACTGTAAATAAGGGTTTCTTTTCTAATAATGCTAACAATATCCGCTTTGCGCCTATGCAGCCCGGTTTCGCAAATGCAGGTAAGATTCAAAGCAGCACTTTCTTAGGTGGAACACTGCTTGACCCCGGTTATAAAACCGGAAACATTTCAACGAACGGATATGAATACAATAATGTAAACGACCCTGCCACGTATAAAGCAAATTCCAATTTTGCGCAATCAAATACACTTGGCAGAACCTCGCGCTTTGCCCATCTCTGGAATGTGCGCTGGACGCAAACTTTCAATCCTATAACTTTTGCAGATAATTTATTTTTTGATGCTGAAATAGGAATTGAAATTTACAATGCCAAGGCATTTATTGTAAAAGCTTCAAATAATGGTAATATATTTAGAAATCTGAACCGTGCAATCAGTGCGCATTACTATAATTCTTCATCCGTTCTTTACGGAAATGTAATTACAGAAAACACATTTAGTAATGCCTCGCCTTTTCTCCTTACTGTGCCTAATCCGATAAACATTTTAATTGACGCGGGGCAGGGAGATGTCATTAAGAATAATACTATAGGTTCACCTACTTCACCCAATCAATCTCTTAATATGTACGGAGTTTATCTGCGTAACTCTTCCGGATTTTATGTGGCGGATAATAGTTTTAATAGAATATATGCGGGTATTACTTCTGTTAACTCTGCAGGAGGCGGAGGAAGCATAATTTATGAGAACAACCAGGTTGGAAATCTTTTTAAACAATGTTTCAAAGGAGTTGTTACTGCAGTAAATAATCCTGCTTTAGTGATAAAATGCAACTCGCATGATAATCCCAATACTGCGCAAGGTCCTTATAACAGGAATTGGCATAATACTTCCGGCACGCTCGCACAGCAGGGATTTTATTCTGCATCTGATATTATGAAACCGGCAGGAAATGAATTTAATTATTTAAATACTACTGGTAATCCCACCCTTAATCACGAGTTGCAAACAGCAACAACATACGCCTATTTCAGCCACGGTTTTCCTTCTAAATATATACCCATAAATTTATCTCCGCCACAACCCTCATTCGTAAATATTAATTGTAACAGCGGCTGCCCCTCTGTATCCTGCCCTTCACAAGCCCAATGCTGCACCGACCCTTGCATTACTTATCCTCCCGGCTGCAGAATAGGTGTGATTTCAACCATAGACCAGCAGATTAATTTGCTGCAGGCGGAATACAATAATGAGTTTGCCAATCTCGATAAAGGACAGACGGCTCAATTAATTTCTGCCATCAATCAGAATATACCGGACGGAACGCTGAAAAACCAATTGCTGAACGCAGGATTTCTTTCTGATGAAGCGCTGCTTGCATTGATTAACCGCACCCAGTCCACCGCTCCGGGAATTTTTAAAGATGTTATTATCCCAAATTCACCTGTTTCGGATAATGTACTTCCAACTCTGAATTCCAAACTACAAACTCTTCCTTCTGGCATCGCCAAGCAAATCCGCAATGCGCAGGGAAGCATTACCTATCGCACGCTCACACTCATTGCACGCGATATTGCTGCTCAAAAAACAGAAAGGCAGAAACAAATAAACATGCTGCTGATTTCTTATGCCGACAGCAACAGAACGCAGGATGCCATCAATCTTCTTGCTCAGGAAAATAATTTATACAGCAACCAATCCCTGCTTGCCACCTATATTGCAAGCGGAGATATTTCTTCCGCGCAGGCGCAGTTTGCCGGAATGGTAGCATCCAATGCCGATGAGCAGGCATTTTTAGATTTGCAATCTATGCTGCTAAACCTTGCACAGCAGGGGAAATCGGTGTTTGAAATGGACAGCGCGCAGGTGAAATTAGTGAGAAGCATTGCCGCCATGGGCATAACGCTTGCGGCAAGTAACGCGCAGGCAATTCTCCGCCTTGTGTTCGGGGAGGACTTTTCGTTTGCGCAAGATACGGCAGCAATTTCCCTGCGCATGCAGGATGAAACTTTTTCCGAAAAGAACGAGTATGTTTCCGATTATTATTTATCGGGAAACACTCCGAATCCCTTCAGCGACTACACGGTTATTTATTACCAGTTGCCGGAAAATACTTCAGATGCAACTATAACCGTATATGACATCACGGGAAAATCTCTTTTGAAAAATTACAAAGTTTCGGAAATGAAAGGGAGTGTGAAAATTACCACCCAGGATATGCAAAACGGTGTGTATATTTACCGGCTGGAACAAAACGGAATTATTCTCCAGAGCAGAAAAATGGTAGTCATTAAGCAATAATAAATGAGAAAAATAGTTGGAATTATAGTTTTGGCTTCACTTATTCCCGCCTGCCTGTTTACGCAGTCATGGCATAAAGTGGGTTATGGAGTTCTTCCGGGAGGGGACGTGCAGGTTTTTAAAATAATTAATAATGAACTGTACATTGGAGGCGCTTTTTATAAAGCCCCCGATGGCAGCAGGGCGATAGATATTGTAAAGTGGGATGGCGGCACTATATGGACAGGATTAGGAGATAGTGATATAATTTCTGATATATATTCTATAGAAATGTACAAAGGCAAATTATTTGTGGGTGGTCAGCATCCTACGATAAACCTTGAAACATTGAACGGCAACCAATGGGATTTCACTTTAACGGCAAACAGCGGTGTGTTGGCTATGAAATATAAAAATGATTTATACTTAGGAGGAACATTTGATAAGATTGGAACTTTAAATATGTTTCCTAATTGGTGTTGTATTGCCCGTTATGACGGAACAAATTTCAATGCCATGCAGGGCGGGCTTAATAATCAATCTCTCCCCCTTGTATTATCCATGGTAGTTTATAACGGAGACCTGATTGTTTCGGGCGAATTTAACAATGCCGGGGGCAAGTCCTGTAATAATATTGCGAGATGGGATGGAACACAATGGCAATGTATGGGGAATGGAATAAGAGGGTATAATGGTGTGTTTGCAATGACAGTTGATACTATAAATAACTGGCTATATGCTGCAGGAGGGTTCGATTCTGCAGGAACAGTTCCTGCTAAAAATGTTGCCCGGTGGGATGGAACAAACTGGTCGGCTGTTGGAACACCATTGCAGGGTTTTGGCGCACTTGTAATGTATAAAGGCGAATTATACGGAGGAGGAGGGGGAATTACCAATACTTCAGCCGATACAATAATGAGCAAGTGGGATGGCACTCAATGGACAAGGATTCAGGGACCTAATCAGGGAGTGAATGCTCTTGTTGTTTATAAAGGCAACTTATATGCTGGCGGCTACTTTGACAAAATAAATGATACGATGGTTGTAAATTACTTCGCCTGCTATGGCGATAGTTGTCCGCAAAATGTGGGAGTACATGAGTTGCAACAGCAAGAAGTAAAGTTTAAAGTTTATCCCAACCCCGCAAAAAACAATATTATAGTTGAAGTGGAAGAATGGAAGGGTGGAGGGATGGAAGAAGAATACACAGTGCGCATCACCAGCCCTCTTGGTCAAAAAGTGGCGGAGAAGAAGTTTACTAAGAGAACAGAGGTGGAGGTTTCGGGTTTCGGCAAGGGATTGTTTTTAGTGGAGGTGTGTGAAACACCGGACATCCCCCTTATTCCCCCTTCAAAAAGGGGGACAGAAGTTCGCTGCCATACGGAGAAGGTGGTAATACAATAAGCCGCGTTTCACGCTCTGCAGGCAGAGAAGGTTATCTGTCTTTTCTTTTACTTTCCAATACAAAAAGTGAATTTTAATTTTTGCTAACTTTTTTCATAGGAGAAATAGTTTTTCATCTGCATTTAAGGTACACGCAAGTCAATACAAAGATAAAAATAAGTAGAAAGAAACCACTAAGAAAGTAATAATGGAAGTTACTTTTTTGTCTATGAGAAGCGATAAGTAAAATTTCCAATGTCCATCCCCAAGCCAAGTGGTCTTGATTGCATAAATGCGCTATAAACAATTCTGCATCTTGTATGGACTTCTTTCTGTCCGAGCCGAGATTCTTTCTCTAATGCGTCCGATTGAGAGCAGGATGGCAAAGTTTTAGCGGGAGGCAAACCACATCATCTAAAAAATAAATGCTCCTTTTTCGCGTTTCAATTTTTTTTCTCATCTTTGTTCTCATCATCAAAAATACTGAGCCATGTATTACTATCTTGTCAAGGCAAAAAAAATCAATCCACAATTTGCTGAGTGGATAAAGACGCATCCTCGTCCTAACGACCCAGCAAAACTTGCTGTATGGAAGTCGGAGCGGATGCGTCAAGAAAATCCCAGTATCGGTTACGGGGGAGAAATAACGGAAGGAATTACGCGGTACTGAACCAAGTTAGAGCAGTTATCCGCCAGTATTTTTTAAAAATGATAAAAGCAATCCATTTATATTTTCTTTGCCGACAGGATTTGCGCTTTGAATATTCCATTTTGGAATCTCTTTAATATTATTATCAAGACAATATTCCACGAGCCATTTCGCGCAATCATATCCTGTTTTTTCACTACACATTTTTTCATATTTGATAGCGTCTCTCCTTTCACCCAAATCGTGGTCAAAGCAAATTGCGGACGGTAAGCCATTACTTGTTATCCACTCTACAAATTCGGAATATGATTTCACCCAGATAGTTTCAAAGGGAGAATCAATCGGACTAAACTTTAGCCAATCGCTTTCATGCGGATTTCTAAAATCATCAAGCCAGAGTAATTTTTTCATACGAATCTTTTTTCTAATTTTTTTCTTTTTCTATTCTTCTGTCCTTAGTGGCTTTATTTTTTATTTTCCAGTGTTTTGTTCATCAAATTTTTTATAGATAAAATCAAATTCGCCTTTCAAATATTTTTCCAGATACATCTCTTTCGTTTCTCCTTTCGTGCCATATCGTATCCAAAGAAATTGCGCCCTTGCTTCTTCTAAGGTAACTGGCTTTTGCTTGGCTAACTGCTCTGATTGCAATATCGCCAATTCTCTAAAAGTTATGAGAGGAAATTTTTTTCTTAATCTTTCAATTTCTTTATCAAACATTTGTTCTAATCCGTGTTCCGTTGCTTTTTTCCTTCCATCAGGCAACTCAAGAAATGTTCTTACAAGTGTTATTTTTTCTTGTTCATCCATGCAACAAAATTACTAAATGGCGCGGTGTTGCAGCATTTCGGATTTGTCTGTCGTTGAAAAAATTGTCTGTCCGTTGAATAAAAATAAAAAGCCAGTAGGTTAAAACTGGCTCTCTATTGTTCTTTGAAATATTAGCGTTAGTAAGGTTCAATGGTTACTTTGCTTTTAGTCCCCATACATCGCCTTCAACTGCATAGTAATATCTATCAGGAACAAATCCACCACCAGAACGTATAATCAGCCAAATCTTTGCGTTCATTAAATACTCACCGCCATCTACTTTCTTTACTACTGCATCAACGGCTTGTTGTATTGATTCGTTTCGCATTTTCTTAGTGGTAATGTCCCACAGGTACTGCGAAGCACCCACAGAACAAACAAGATAGGACTTTCGCAAGATTAGTGAAAATGAGTTAGTGGTGTTCTGAGTTGTTGCACAAGGAACTGTTTAAACAATCCTGTTTTTACTTGATAGAGCGTTTGATTCGTTTGATAACCGATCGTAGCCAAAGACATCCAA